>JBJTVI010000458.1:0-10136 GCA_046081145.1 Rubrivivax sp. | reverse complement strand
CACGTCGGCTGGTCGCCGCTGCCGAACTGGACACTCGGTCTGGAGGCGGGGCTCGTGCGCGGGGCGGGCGAGATGCCGCGCGCGCGCAGCCTGCAGCTGTGGCTCGGGCACGACCTGCAGCCGCTGGCGGCGCCAGGCGTTTCGTCCGCACCCGGCACTGTCGCCGCCTTCGAATGGACGGCCGGCGTCCAGCGCATGCAGCGCGCCGCTCGCCGCGACGGCCGACGCGGCCCGGTGGACCTCGTCACGGGCAAGCTCGACCGCAGCCTCGGGCCCTGGCTCTACCTGAGCGCGCAGGCCCACAGTGCCTTTGGCGGCGATGCGGGCGCCTTTTCCACCGGCCTGCTCGGCCTGGGCTGGGCCACCCCTGCCACGCCAGAGCGCCCCTGGCGGGTGGGCGCCGAGGTGCTGGCGGGCGCCGCCGGCGGCGCGGGGCTCGACACCGGTGGCGGCGCCATCGGGCAGGCGCTGGCGTGGGGGAGTCTGGCCGTGGGGCCGCGCAGCCACGTGCGCGTGGGCTATGGCCGCGTGCGCGCGCTGCAATCCGGCGCGGGCCTGGACAGCCCGATCCTGGAGCTCTCCTTCAGCCACCGCTTCGGCCTGGGCGCGCCTTGAGCCGCAACCCCCGGGCACAACCCCCGGGCGCAGCCCACCACCCGCTGCGTATCATCGTCCCCGCGCCCGGCCCGGGCGCGCGGCTGCCTGCCCTTGCGCGGGCGGCCCCGAACCTTTCCTGCGGAGACGCCCCATGGCCCTCATGGACTTCATCAAGAAGCAGTTCATCGACGTCATCGAGTGGGTCGAGGAGGGCGACGGCACGCTCGCCTGGCGCTACCCGATCGCCGACCGCGAGATCCAGTACGGCGGCTCGCTCACGGTGCGCGAATCTCAGATGGCTGTCTTCGTCAACGAGGGCAAGGTGGCCGACGTCTTCGGCCCGGGCATGCACCGCCTCACGACCCAGACCCTGCCGGTCCTGACCTACCTGAAGAACTGGGACAAGCTCTTCCAGAGCCCCTTCAAGAGCGACGTCTACTTCTTCAGCATGCGCCAGCAGCTCGACCAGCGCTGGGGCACCACGCAGCCCGTGTCCATCCGCGACAAGGATTTCGGGGCTGTTCGGCTGCGCGCCTTCGGCAACTACGGCTACCGCGTTGTCGACCCCAAGCTCTTTCACACCGAGATCTCCGGCACGCGCGATCGCTACACCACCGCCGAACTCGACGGCCAGCTGCGCGCCCTCGTGCTGCAGCACATCAGCGATGCCGTGGCCTCCGCCGGCATCCCCTTCCTGGACCTGGCGGCCAACCAGGTGGAGTTCGCGCGCCAATTGCGCGAGGCCGTGGCGCCGGAGTTCACCAAGATCGGCCTGGCGCTGGAGGCCGTGACAGTGCAAAACGTCTCTCTGCCCGAGGAGCTGCAGAAGGTGCTCGACCAGCGCATCGGCATGGGCATGGTGGGCCAGGACATGGGCCGCTTCATGCAGTACCAGACGGCCCAGGCGATCCCGAAGATGGCCGAGGGCGCGGGCAGCGGCGGCGGCAGCCTGGCGGGTGACGCGATGGGTCTGGGTGCGGGCGTGGCGCTCGGGCAGGTGCTGGCGCAAAACCTGGCCCAGGGGCTGCAGGGGGCCTCGGCAGCTGCAGCCGCCGCCCCGGCCGCGGCCGCGCCGATGAAGGCCGACGAGATCGTGGCCATGCTCGAGAAGCTCGGCGAGCTCAAGGCCAAGGGCATCCTCACCGAGGAGGAGTTCGCCTCCAAGAAGGCCGAGCTGCTGGCCAAGCTCGTCTGATGACGCCACGCTGCGCCCCGGTGGCACGCCTGGCCGGGCCCGCGCGCGCGTGAACAGCCCTGCCGCGCCCTCGCGCCGCTGGCGCGCCGCCTGCCCGAACTGCGGCGCGCCGGTGGAGTTCGCCTCCGCCGCCTCGCCGGTGGCGGTGTGCAGCTTCTGCCGCAGCACGCTGGCCCGCGAGGGGCAGACGCTGCGTCGCATCGGCGTCTCTGCCGAGCTCTTCGACGACCACTCGCCGCTGCAGCTCGGGGCCAGCGGGCGCTGGCAGGGTGTGGGCTTCACGGTCGTCGGGCGGCTGCAGCTCGGCACCGAGCAGGGCCGCTGGAACGAGTGGCACGCCCTCTTCGACAACGGGCGCAGCGGCTGGCTGGCCGAGGACAACGGCCGCTACGTGATGGCCTTCGCGCAGCCGGCTGCGCCGGTGCTGCCCGCGCGCGAGCTCTTCGTGCCCGGTGCAGCCTTCGCGCTCGACGGCCGCGACTGGCGCGTGGCCTCGGTGGTGGACGCGCGCGTGGAGGCTGCCCAGGGCGAACTGCCCACGGTGCCGCGCCTGGGCCAGGTGCTTCAAGTCATCGAGCTGCGCAGCCCGGGCGACGAGGTGGGCGCCCTCGAGCTCGGCCCGGACGGATCCGTGAGCTGGTCGATCGGCCGGCCAGCGGCGCTGGCCGAGCTCGCGCTGGCCGGGCTGCGCGAGGAGATCGACCAGGCCGTCGCCGGGCGCACGCTGGACTGCCCGTCCTGCGGCAACGCGCTGGAGATCCGGCTCGACAGCACCCGCTCCATCGTCTGCGGCCAGTGCCACGCGGTGGTGGACGTGTCCCAGGGCGTGGGGGGTGACCTCGCCCACTTCGAGCAGCAAAACGCCGCGGCCGAAGGTGGCGGGCCGCGGATCCCGCTGGGCGCCACCGGGCGCCTGGATCTGGGCGAGGGCCCGCACGACTGGCAGGTGGTGGGCTACGTGGAGCGCTGCACGCAGCCCCAGGACCCCGACGAGGACGTCTACTTCTGGCGCGAGTACCTGCTCTACACGCGTGCGGTGGGCTTTGCCTTCCTCGTGGATGCCGAGGACGGCTGGAGCTGGGCGGTGCCCCTGGCCGGGGCCCCGCAGGTGCGCGGCGAGCAGGCGCAATGGAAGGGCCGCACCTACGAGCGACGCGACAGCTACGTCTCGGGCGTCACCTGGGTGCTCGGGGAGTTCTACTGGCGCCTGGCGCGCGGCGAGCGTACGCACCACATCGACTACGCCACCGGCAGCCGGCGCCTGAACCGCGAGCAGTCAGGCAGCGAGGTCACCTGGTCCGAGGGGGGCACGCTGCCGGCCTCCACGCTGGCGCAGGCCTTCGCGCTGCCCGCGGCGCAGCGCGCGGGGCTCGAGCGCGAGGTCTCGCCCTTCAAGGCCGATGCAGGCGGGATGTCGCTTTTCGTGCGGGTGTCGGTGGGCGTCATCCTCGCGGTCTTCGTGATCGTGTGGC
Organism: Rubrivivax sp.; assembly: GCA_046081145.1. GTDB lineage: Bacteria > Pseudomonadota > Gammaproteobacteria > Burkholderiales > Burkholderiaceae_C > Rubrivivax. The sequence continues at coordinate 6,872 of JBJTVI010000458.1, read as the reverse complement.
TGCTCGATGCCTCGCGCGACGAGTGCGACGGCGTGCGACAGACCTTCGGCGCGGCCAGCACCGAGTACCAGCAATGCCGCGACCGCGGCCGCTACGCCCACTCCACCTCGGGGGGCTCCTACGGCGGCTGGAGCGGAGGAGGCGGCGGGCACAAATGAGGCAGTTCAACGCAAGGAGTCTTCCATGATGGGTATCGAGTGGCTCAAGCCGGGCGTGTTCTTCGGCTCCATGCTCTTCGCGCTGATCGGCGTGGCGATCTTCTGGATCTGCTTCGTCATCATCGACAAGCTCACGCCCTACGACCTGTGGGCCGAGATCGTGGAAAAGCGCAACACGGCGCTGGCGATCGTGGTCGGCTCGATGTGCATCGCCATCGGCCTGATCGTCTCGGCGGCGGTTCACGGCTGAGCCGGTGAGCGAGCGCCCGCCAGGCGGCGCTGCCGCAGCCGACGACGGCGGCGCCGCCGCTGCGGACGACGGCGCCGCCGCCGGTCCGCGTCCGGGCGAGCTCGCGCTGCTCGCCTCGGTCTTCGTCATCGCCGCCTGCGGGCTGCTCTACGAGCTCGTGGCCGGCGCGCTGGCGAGCTGGCTGCTGGGCGACTCGGTGCTGCAGTTCAGCACCATCATCGGCGCCTACCTCTTTGCCATGGGCATCGGCTCGTTCCTGAGCCGCTTCGTCGAGCGCCAGCTCGTGGCCACCTTTCTGCGCGTGGAGCTGCTCGTGGGCCTGGTGGGCGGCACGCTGCCGGCGCTGCTCTTCGTCGCGCACAACCTGCTGCACACGGTGCCCGGGGCCAGCGGGCCCTTTCGCGTGCTGCTCTACGGCCTGGTGCTGCTGGTGGGCACCTTCGTGGGGCTGGAGATTCCGCTGGTGATGCGCATCCTCAAGGCGCGCTTTCGCGACCGCTGGAAGCTCTCCGAGCTCGTCTCGCAGGTGCTCACCTTCGATTACCTGGGGGCGCTCGCGGTGGCGGTGGCCTTTCCGCTGGTGCTGCTGCCGCAGCTCGGGGCGATCCGCACGGGCGTGGTGTTCGGGTTGCTCAACGCCACCGTGGCGGCCTGGGCGCTGTGGCTGTTTCGCGGCGAACTGCGCCACGTGCGTGCCCACGCGCTGGGTTGCGTGGCCGTCATCGGGCTGCTGGTGTCGATCGGCCTGGGGGCCGATCGCCTCACCACCTGGGCCGAGGACCGCTTCTACGGCGAGCGCATCGTGCACGCGGCCACCAGCCCCTACCAGCGTGTCGTCGTGACGGCCGGCACGGCGACTCAGCCGGGCAGCGCCGGACAGGTGCGGCTCTTTCTCAACGGCAACCTGCAGTTCGACAGCCGCGACGAGTACCGCTACCACGAGGCCCTCGTGCACCCGGCGATGGCGGCGCACGGCGCGCCGCGGCGCGTGGCCATCCTCGGCGGCGGCGATGGCCTGGCGCTGCGCGAGGTGCTGCGCTACCCGAGCGTGGAGCAGGTCTGGCTCGTGGACCTCGATGCGGCCGTCACGCAGCTCTTTGCCACCGAGCCCCGGCTTCGCCGGCTCAACGCGCAGGCCTTCGACTCGCCCAAGGTGCGGGTCGTCAACACCGACGCCTTCACCTGGCTGGAGGGCCAGGGCGAGGTCTTCGACGTGGTGATCGTCGACTTCCCCGACCCCAGCAACTTCTCGTTGGGCAAGCTCTACACCACGAGCTTCTACGCCCTGCTGGACCGCCACCTGGCGGCCTCGGGCTACGCCGCCATCCAGAGCACCTCGCCGCTGGTGGCCCGGCGCAGCTTCTGGACGGTGGTGGCCACGCTCGAGTCCGTGGGGCTCACGGCCACGCCCTACCACGCGCACGTGCCGAGCTTCGGCGAGTGGGGCTTCATCGTGGCCTCGCGCCGGCCCTGGCGCGCACCCGAGCGGCTGCCCGATGGCCTGCGCTTCCTGACCCCCGAGGGCCTGCCGGCGCTGCTGCACTTCCCGCCCGACATGGCGCGCGTGCCGGCCGATCCCAACCGCCTCACCAATCAGGCGCTCGTGCGCATCTTCGAGGAGGAATGGGGCCGCGTGCAGCGCTGACGCGTGGCCTGAGCCGACGCGCCTGGCTGGCCGCCACCGCCCTTGGGGCGGCGGGTGTGAGCGGGTGCGACCGGCGAGGCGGCCCGGCCGCCTTCCTGGCCGGCGGCTCGGCGCCGGACATCGACCCCTCGCGGTGGAGCGGAGGCTGGGTGGGCGCCGCGCTCGATCGCGGCCACCGCCTGCTCAGCGATGCCCCGCCCCCCGGGGCTGCCGGCCCTCTGCGGCGCTGCGCCGTGGCCGTGCTCGGCGCCGGCGTGGCGGGCCTGGCCGCCGCCCGCGCCTTGCGCCACGCAGGGTTCGATGACCTGCGCGTCTTCGAACTCGAGGACGATGCCGGTGGCAACGCGCGCGGGCACGTCATCCAGGGGCTGCGGTGCCCGCTGGGCGCGCACTATTTGCCGATTCCTCCCCGCGAGGCACGGGCCGTGTCGGCCTTCCTGCACGAGTTGGGCCTGCTGCACACCGTGCACGGCCGCACCGTGGCCGACGAGCGCCACCTGTGCCACGCCCTGCAGGAGCGGCTGTGGACAGGCCAGGCCTGGGTCGAGGGGCTGCTGCCGCCGGCTGCGCCGGGCTCGGCCACCGAGGCTGCCTACCGGGACTTCTCCCACCTCGTGGCGCTGGCGGGACGCCAGGCGCGCTTTGCCGTACCGTCGGTCGAGGTGCCCACCTCGGCGGCCCTGCAGGCCCTGGATGGCGAGAGCTTCGCGCACTGGCTCGCGCGCCACGGACTGCACGACCCGGCACTGCGCTGGTACCTCGACTACGCCTGCCGAGACGACTATGGCGCAGGGCTCGAGACCGTCTCGGCCTGGGCGGGGCTGCACTACTTCGCGAGCCGCCACGGCTTTGCGGCCCCCGGTGAAGAGCCTGCGCGCGCCGGGTCCGAGGCCGCCCCCGAAGGCGTCTTCACCTGGCCCGAGGGCAACGCCTGGCTCACGCGCCGCCTGGCCGCACCGCTGGCCGATCGGCTGCACGTCGGTGGTCTGGTGGAGCGCGTGCAGCCCGGCCGGCACGAGGTGGCCTTGTGGGTGCGCGATGGCGCAGGGTCACGGCAGCACTGGGTCGCACGCGAGGTCGTGGTCGCGCTGCCGCTGCACGTGGCGCGGCGCGTGCTTCAGGCGGCGCCCTCGGCGCTGGACCCTGCTGCGCGCGCACTCGACCCCGCTCCGTGGCTGGTGGCCAACCTGCTGCTGCGCGAGCCGCCGATCGACCGCCCGGGCGCACCACCGGCCTGGGACAGCGTGGTCCTCGAGTCGTCTGCCGACAGCCCCGGGCTTGCCTCCCCCGAGGACCCCGCGCGCCTGGCTCTGGGCTACGTCGATGCCGGCCACCAGGGCGTGCGCGGCCGGGCCTCGCCTGTGGTGCTCAGCGCCTACTGGGCCTTCGGTCAGCCCGATCGCGGCCGCACCGCGGCCTGGCGCGTCAAGCTGCGCGACGAGCCCTGGCAGGTGTGGGCGCAGCGCGTGGTGGCGCACCTCGCGCGCGTCCACCCGGACCTGCCTGCCCTCGTCCAGCAGGTGGACCTGATGCGCTACGGCCACGCCATGGCCGTGCCGGCGCCGGGCGTGCGCAGCCACCCTGCGCTGCAGGCGCTGCGCCAGGCCTCGGCCGCAGGCCCCGGGCACGGCTCCCGGCACGCCGTGCTTCAAGGGCCGGCAGGCACCGAGCGGCTGCACTTCGCGCACGCCGACCTGGCGGGCTACTCCGTCTTCGAGGAAGCTTTCACGCTGGGCGATGCCGCGGGTCGCCAGGCGGCGGCGCGGCTGGGCCGGCGCGCTCCAGGCGCTGCCTGACCACGGCTGCGGCGCCGAAGTGCGCCACCAGCGCCTCCAGCAGCCGCTCCGCGCGTGCCGAGTTGTCCTGCTGCAGGTTGCACACGAAGACGTCCAGCGTCACGGTGCCGTGCTCGGGCCAGGTGTGCACCGCCAGGTGCGACTCCGCCAGCAGCAGCGCCCCCGTGACGCCGCCAGGCCCGGGAAAGCGGTGGAAGAGTTCACCCACCGCCTGCAAGCCGGCGTCGCGCACGGCCTGTACGCACAGTCTGCGCAGCACCTGCGGGTCGACCATGGCCGCCAGGGAGGCCGGGCAGCCCTGCAGATCCGCGGTGAGGTGCACGCCGTGCATGGAAGCATTATCCGGGGCTGCCCGTGCCCGTGCCCGTGCCCGCGCCCGTGCCCGTGCCCGTGCCCGTGCCCAGGTCCGTGCCCGGGTCCGCGCCTTGGGGACGGCTCCGAACGGCAGCGCGGCGGCGGCGCAGGCCGTCCGCCACGCCGGCTGCCCTCAGCCCGCCACGTGCGGCCGGTCGGGCAACTCGTTCGGGTTGGGCGCCGAATCGGCCAGCGCAAAGTGCGTGGCCAGCAGCGAGTCCACCGCCTCCACCGCCTCCATCAGCCCCTGCTCGAAGCGCCCGGCGCGAAAGTGCTCGCCCATCGCGTGGACCACACGCTGCCAGTGATCGGTGCCCGCGTGGCGCGCCACGCCGCGATCGGCCACGATCTCGATGGCGTGTTCGGCCAGCAGCAGGTAGATGAGCACCCCGTTGTTGGCCTCGGTGTCCCACACGCGCAGCTTGCCGAACATCGTGACGGCGCGCTCGCGCGCGCTCGCGCCGCGCCACAGGTAGGAGATCGGCAGCCCCGCTTCGACGCACACCCGGATCTCGCCGCTGTGACGTTGCTCGCTCGCGGCGATGCGGGCCTGGATGCGGTCCAGCGCCTCGCGGCCGAGCGCACGGCGCACGTCGGATTCGTCGAGCCAGCGGTGACGCAGGATGCGCCAGAGGCGGTTGGAGTTCCTCATCACCAGTCTCCCGAGGCGCCGCCCCCGCCAAAGTCGCCCCCGCCCCCGGAGGAAAAGCCGCCGAACCCGCCGGAAGAGTGGCTGTCCCCGCCCCCCCCGAATCCGCCGCCGTGGCCGAAGTCACCCCATCGGCCCCGCCTGGAGAGGCCGCTCGTGGCACGCCGGTTCATGGCCGCACCCAGCCCGAAGATGCCCACCACGACCAGGGCGAGCACGGCCGCCACGATCCCGAGCACTGCGCTCGCGGTGAACACCCACACCAGGGCCCCGGTGCCCGCCGAGGTCAGCAGCGCGCCGAGCTTGCGGCCGAGGATCCGCGTGGCCACGCCTGCGGCGATCGGCACGCCGGCAAAGAGGAACAGCAGGAGGTCGTTCCACTGGATGCCCTCCTGGGCCTGCCGCGGCGCGCCGGCCGGTGCAGGCAGCGCCTCGCCGCGGATGCGCGCGGCGAGTTCATCCACGGCACGGTTCAGGCCGCCGGCGTAGTCCCCGGCACGAAAGGCCGGGCGCATGGCCTGGTCGATGATCTGGCGCGCCGCCAGGTCGGGCACGGCACCCTCGAGGGTCTTGGCCACCTCGATGCGCATGCGCCGGTCAGCCGTGGCCACGACGATGAGGATGCCGTCGCCCACCTCGCGCCGCCCGAGTTTCCAGCTGTCGGCCACGCGCTGCGCATAGGCGGCGACGTCCTCGGGCTGCGTCGTGGGCACGATCAGCACCGCCACCTGCGCCCCGGTGCCCTGCTCCAGCGCCTCGAGCTTGCGCTCCAGGGAGGCGCGCTGCGCGGCCTGCAAGGTGGCCCCGGTGTCCACGACACGCCCCGACAGCGCGGGCACGGGCTGAACGTCCTGCGCGTGGGCGACGCGCGGCCCGGCCAGCCCCAGGCCAACCAACAAAGCCAGGAACGCCAGCCGCGCCACCGGTGCGAGGAGCGTGAGGCGACCCAGGGGCCCCGGGAGCGCCCCCCGCATCCAGGTCCGTGCGGCCCGGGCGCCCATCGGCATCACTTGGGCGCGGCAGGCGCCGCCGGCGCAGCCGGCTTGTCGAAGCTCACCGCCGGCGGCGCCGAGATGGCGGCCTCGTTGGTGACCGTGAAGCTCGGCTTGACCTCGTAGCTGAAGACCATCGCCGTGAGGTTGGTCGGGAACTGCCGGGCCAGCACGTTGTACTCCTGCACCGCCTTGATATAGCGGTTTCGCGCCACCGTGATGCGGTTTTCCGTGCCCTCGAGCTGCACGCGCAGGTCCTGGAAGGCCTGGTTGGCCTTCAGGTTGGGGTACTGCTCGCTGACCATCAACAGCCGCGACAGGGCGCTGCCCAGTTCGCCTTGCGCCTGCTGGAAGCGAGAGAAGGCCTGCGGGTCCGACAGCGTCTGCGGCGTCACCTGGATGGCGGTGGCCTTGGCGCGCGCCTCGATGACCTTGGTGAGCGTCTCCTGCTCGAACGCGGCCTCGCCCTTGACGGTGGCCACGATGTTGGGAATCAGGTCGGCGCGCCTCTGGTACTGGTTGAGCACCTCCGACCAGGCGGCGCGCGTCTGCTCGTCCAGGCGCTGGAAGTCGTTGTAGCCGCAACCGGCGAGCAAGGTGGCGGCGCCCAGCACGAGCGCGGCAAGCAGGCGACGGATCATGGTGTGTCCTCCAGGGTGATGCCAGCGTGGCACCCACCATATGGGGGCGGGTGCGCCCGATCAAGAGCGACGATCAAGAGCGACGTGACCGGTGGCCTACACTGAAGCCTCCAGCGACGCGGCCGTTGCGCCTTGACACCGCGCATCCTGCCGCGTCGGGTCCCCATCCGGAGCAGCCCATGAACGCCCGCGACCCCCTGATGCCCCTGGACAACGGTGCCGACGACGCCTCGCAGGCCCTGCTCGCGTTCTGCGAGCGTGCCTGGGACGAGCAGATCGTCCCGGCCATGACCGAGTACATCGGCGTGCCCGCCAAGAGCCCCATGTTCGACGCCCAGTGGGCCAGCCACGGCTACCTCGACCGCGTGGTGCGCGACGCGGCGGCTT
>JBJTVI010000457.1:0-2043 GCA_046081145.1 Rubrivivax sp. | reverse complement strand
AGCTGCACTGCATCGGCGCCACCACGCTCGACGAGTACCGCAAGTACGTCGAGAAGGACGCCGCGCTCGAGCGCCGCTTCCAGAAGGTGCTGGTGGACGAGCCCAGCGTCGAGGCGACGATCGCCATCCTGCGCGGCCTGCAGGAGAAGTACGAAGTGCACCACGGCGTGGAGATCACCGACCCGGCCATCGTCGCTGCGGCCGAGCTCAGCCACCGCTACATCACCGACCGTTTCCTGCCCGACAAGGCCATCGACCTCATCGACGAGGCTGCGGCCAAGATCAAGATCGAGATCGACTCCAAGCCCGAGGCGATGGACAAGCTCGATCGGCGCCTGATCCAGCTCAAGATCGAGCGCGAGGCCGTGCGCAAGGAAGGCGACGAGGCCTCGCAGCGGCGCTTTGCGCTCATCGAGGAGGAGATCGCCAAGCTCGAGCGCGAGTACGCCGACCTGGACGAGCTCTGGAAGGCCGAGAAGGCCGTGGCCCAGGGCTCGGCGCAGGTCAAGGAGGAGATCGACCGCATCAAGTTCCAGATCGAGGAGCTCAAGCGCAAGGGCGACTTCAACAAGGTGGCCGAGCTCCAGTACGGCCGCCTGCCCGACCTGGAAAAGCGCCTGAAGGAGGCCCAGGCCAAGGAGACCGGCAAGGCCAAGGGCGCCAAGGAGGGCGGTGCGCCGCAGCTGCTGCGCACGATGGTGGGCGCAGAGGAAGTCGCCGAGGTCGTGGCGCGCGCCACGGGCATCCCGGTTTCCAAGCTGATGCAGGGCGAGCGCGACAAGCTGCTGCAGATGGAGGCCAAGCTGCACGAGCGGGTGGTGGGCCAGGAGGCCGCCATCGTCGCGGTGGCCGACGCCATCCGCCGCTCGCGCGCGGGCCTGTCGGACCCGAACCGGCCGCTGGGCTCCTTCCTCTTCCTGGGCCCCACGGGCGTGGGCAAGACGGAGCTGTGCAAGGCCCTTGCAGGCTTTCTCTTCGACAGCGATGACCACATGGTGCGCATCGACATGAGCGAGTTTATGGAGAAGCACTCCGTGAGCCGGCTCATCGGCGCGCCCCCGTGCTACGTGGGCTACGAGGAGGGCGGCACGCTCACCGAGGCCGTGCGGCGCAAGCCCTACAGCGTCATCCTGCTCGACGAGGTGGAGAAGGCGCACCCGGACGTCTTCAACGTGCTGCTGCAGGTGCTCGACGACGGGCGCCTGACCGACGGGCAGGGCCGCACGGTGGACTTCAAGAACGCCGTGATCGTGATGACGAGCAACCTCGGCTCGCACCTCATCATGCAGATGGCCGGGCAGGACGAATCGCTGATCCGCGACGCGGTGTGGGCCGAGGTGAAGCAGCACTTCCGCCCCGAGTTCCTCAACCGCATCGACGAGACGGTGGTGTTCCACGCACTGGACGCCGCGCACATCGAGAACATCGCCAGGATCCAGCTGCGCGCGCTCGAGCAGCGCCTGGAGAAGATGCAGATGAAGCTCGAAGTCTCGCCCGCGGCGCTGGCCGAGCTCGCCAAGGTGGGCTTCGATCCCGTCTTCGGGGCGCGGCCGCTCAAGCGTGCCATCCAGCACCGCATCGAGAACCCGGTGGCGCGGCTCATCCTGCAGGGGCGCTTCGGCCCGAAGGACGTTATCCCGGTGGAGCTCGAGGCGGGCGAGTTCCGCCTCGAGCGCAACCTGCACTGAGGTGGGTGCGCGGTGGTCGCCTCGTCCGGGGTGCCTGCCTAGAATGGCTGCATGAGTGACGCGCAACGCCCGCATGTGGTGGTGGTCGGGGCCGGCCTGGCCGGCCTGACGGTGGCCCTGCACTTGGCCGACTCGGCCGATGTGACAGTGCTGGCCAAGCGTGGCCTGGACGAGGCGGCCACCGCCTGGGCCCAAGGCGGCATCGTGGGCGTGCTGGGTGCCGACGACAGCGTCGAGGCCCATGTGCGCGACACGCAGGACGCCGGCGCCGGCATCGTCGACGAGCATGCCGCGCGCTTCATCGCCGAGCACAGTGCGCAGGCCGTGGCGTGGCTCGTCGAGCGCGGCGTGCCCT
>JBJTVI010000456.1:0-6120 GCA_046081145.1 Rubrivivax sp. | reverse complement strand
GGCGGTGGTGGCGGCGCCGGTGCCGGCGTCGCGGGCGCCGTCGCCGGCGCGGGCCCGGGGGGAGCGGAGGCTGCCGAGGGCGCGCGCACGGTGGTTGGCGAACCCAGCGATCCCGGCGGGGCGCCTGCCCACAGCTGCTTGAGCCGCTCGAGCTCGACGTCGTAGAGCCGGTTGATGCGGTCGAGCTCGGTGCGCTGGTTTTGCGCCACCGCGCGCTGCGCGGCCATCGTCGTCTCGACAGCGTCGATGCTTTGCTGCAGCTTGGGCGGCAGCGCGCGGCCGCGGTAGAACTCGGCCTCCTGCGCGTACTGCTTGCGCTCCTGGGCCAGCCCGGCCAGGCGCTCGTCGGTGGCGGCCACCGCCGAGCGCGCGGCATCGAGCGCCGCTGCACGCGCGCGCTGATGGTCCTCGGGGGTGCGGTAGCGCTGCATCAGCGTACGGTCCTGGCGCACCGCGTCGGCCTGCTGCGCGCGCAACTCGGCTGCGCGGCGCTCGCGCAGCTCCTGCTCGGCGCGCTCCTCGGCCGTGGGCACAGGTGGCACCGTGCGCCGCACCGAGCCGTCGCGGTTGAGCTGCTGCTGCTCGCGCGAGGCGCACTCGGCAATGGGGCGGTCGGAGGTGATGCGCCGGCCCTTGTCGTCCATGCAGGTGTAGATGGCGCTTCCCTGCGCGCGAGCCGCACCAGCGGTGGCCAGCCATGCGCACACGGCCAGGGCTACCACCGCGCCGCGGCGCGCGGTACCAAAGACAGAGGGCTCGTGTCTCATGGGGCTTGCACTCCCTGCGATCCGATCAGAGGGCCTGCACGCCGTAGCGTGCCCGGTAGGCCTGCACCGCCTGCTCGTGCCGGCGCAGCCCGGCGTCTTCGGTGGTGGCCAGAAAGCGCAGCAGGTCTTGCAGCGTGGCAATGGCCGACACCCACAGCCCGAGCTGCCCGCTGACCTGCTGCACCGCCGACCACGGGGCGTCCACGCCGCCTTCGGTGGCGCGCTCCTGGCGGTCCAGCGCGATGGCCACGCCCACCGGCGTGGCGCCCGCGGCGCGGATCAGCGCGATCGATTCGCGCACCGAGGTGCCCGCGGAGATCACGTCGTCGACGATCAGCACGCGCCCGGCCATCGGCGCGCCCACTAGCACGCCGCCTTCGCCGTGGTCCTTCGCCTCCTTGCGGTTGTAGGCATAGGGCACGTTGCGCCCGAGCCGGGCGAGCTCGATGGCCACCGCGGCCGCCAGCGGGATGCCCTTGTAGGCCGGGCCGAAGAGCATGTCGAAGCCCTGGCCCGCGTGCAGCAGGCGCCTTGCATAGAATCCGGCGAGCTGGCCGAGCTTGTCGCCGTCGTCGAAGAGCCCGGCGTTGAAGAAGTAGGGCGAGAGCCTGCCGGCCTTGGTCCGGAATTCCCCGAAACGCAGCACGCCCGCGCGCACGCAAAAGGCCACGAACTCCTGCGCCAGCGCGTCGGCGGACCCTGCACTCACCGAAGGACTTCCTTGGCTTTACGCCTCATCTCGGCCAACCTCAACGGCATCCGTTCCGCGGCCACGAAGGGCTTCTTCGACTGGGCCGCGCAAAGCGGTGCCGATTGTATGGGGGTGCAGGAGGTGCGCGCCCAGCCTGAAGACCTCGCCGGCCGCTTCGAGGCCGTGGCGGGTGCCCAGGGCGCGCTGCGCGGGCACTTCCACCTGGCCGAGCGCAAGGGCTACTCGGGCGTGGGGCTGTACTCGCGCCACGCGCCCAGCGAGGTGCTCACGGGCTTTGGCCACCGCGGCTTCGATGCCGAGGGGCGCTGGGTGGAGCTGCGCTTCGACCGCCCCGGGCGGCGCTTCTCGGTGGTGAGCTGCTACTTTCCGAGCGGCTCGAGCAGCGAGGAGCGCCAGGCGGCGAAATTCCGCTTTCTCGCGCGGCTGTACCCACACCTGATGAAGCTGCGGGCCGAGCGCGAGTTCGTGCTGGTGGGCGACGTCAACATCGCCCACCGCGAGATCGACCTCAAGGACTGGCGCGGCAACCTGGGCAACTCGGGCTTCCTGCCCGAGGAGCGGGCGTGGCTCGACAAGCTCTTCGGCAAGGGGGGGCTGGTGGACGTCTTTCGTGCGCTCGACCCGCGGCCCGATCAGTACACCTGGTGGAGCAACCGCGGCCAGGCGCGCGCCAAGAACGTGGGCTGGCGCATCGACTACCACATCGCCACGCCGGCCGTGGCGGCCACGGCGCGCCGCGCGGATATCTACACCGCGCAGCGCTTTTCCGACCACGCGCCGCTGACGATCGACTACGACTGGGTGGTGTAGCGATCGTCCGCGGCGCAGCCGCGGCCGTTGGTCCTCGCCCCTTGACCCTTTACCTGCGCGCAGCCACCGCCTTCTCGGCGGCCTCCACCAGGCCCGCGCCGATCTGGGACTTCCACTTGTCGTACACCGGGCGCGTGGCGCGCACGAAGGCCTCGCGCTCGGCCGGGCTGAGCTGCGTGATGGTCACGCCCAGTGCTGCGATCTCCTTGAGCAGCGGCCGGTCGGCCTCGGCCAAGCCCTGGCGCGAGATGTCGATCTGCTGCTTGCCCGCGTCGATGGCGGCCTGGCGCACGATGGCGCGGTCGGCCTCCGTCCAGGAGGCCCACACCTCCTTGTTGACGACGAAGATCAGCGGGTCGGCCACGTAGCCCCACATCGTCACGTTCTTCTGCCCCACCGTGTGCAGCTTGGCGGCGGTGAAGATCGACATCGGGTTCTCCTGGCCGTCCACCGCGCCACTGGCCAGAGCCGGCTGCGCATCGGCCCAGCTCATCTGCGTGGGGTTGGCCCCCAGCGCCGTGAAGGTGTCCAGGAACAGGGGCGAGCCCACGACGCGGATCTTCAGGCCCTTGAGGTCGTCGGGCGTGCGGATGGCCTTCTTGGAGTTGGTGATCTCGCGGTAGCCGTTCTCGCCCCAGGCCAGCGGCACGGCGCCGGCGCGATCGACGATGGCAAAGAGCTGCTTGCCGACATCGCCTTGCGTCAGCGCGTCGATGGCCTTGTAGTCGGGCATCAGGAAGGGCATCGAGAAGAGGTTGAGCTCCCGGATCTGCGGCGACCAGTTGATGGTCGAGCCGATGGCCATGTCGATCACGCCCTGGCGGATGGCGGTGAACTCGCGCGTCTGGTCGCCCTGCACGAGCGACACGCCCGGGTAGAGCTTGATGTTGATGCGCCCGCTGGTGCGCTCGCGCACCAGGTTGGCCCAGATCTCGCCGCCCTTGCCCCAGGGGAAGGCCGTGCCCACCACGAGCGACATCTTGTACTCGGACTTGTAGGCGCCTTGTGCCTGCGCAGAGGCAGCGGCGCAGGCCAGCGCGGCGGTGGCCAGCGCGAACTTCAGGAACGAACGGGTCTTCATCGGTCTTGTCTCCTTCTGGGCAGGTGGGGCTGGGCGCGGTGCGCCCGGCGCGGGGAAGTGTGCCGGGGAATATGCCGGGAAACGCGCAGCGAGAACCGCTGGAAAACACCCAGGCGAAGGTGCGCGCCGGCCAGAGCCTTCAGTATCCGAGCTTGCGCGGCAGCCACAGCGCCAGTTCGGGCCAGACGATGACGGCCAGCGTGACGACGAGCGTGGCCACCAGCAGCCAGCCGATCCAGCGCACGGTCTCCTCCATGCGCACGCCGGCGATGCGGCACGACACCATCAGGTTCACGGCCATCGGGGGCGTGAACTGCCCGATGGCCACCATCAGCGTGAGCAGCACCCCGAACCAGACGAGGTCCCACTTGTAGAAGGTGGCAATGGGCAGCAGCAGCGGGATGAAGATGAGAAAGATCGACACGCCGTCCAGGAACATGCCCACCACCACCAGGAGCACGACAAGCAGCGCGATCACGCCGGCCTCGCCCAGGCCCGACTGGACGATGGCCTTCGTGATGGGGTCGATGACGCCCAGCGTCGACAGCGAATAGGCGAAGATGCCCGCCAGCGACACCACGATGAGCACCACCCCCGAGAGTTCGCCCGCCTCGCGCAGGATGGGGTAGAGGTCGCGCAGGCGGATCGTGCGGTGCACGGCCATGCCCACGAAGAGCCCGTAGAACACGGCCACCACCGCCGCCTCGGTGGGCGTGAACCAGCCCGCGCGCATGCCCCCGAGGATCAGCACCGGGGCGGCCAGCCCCCAGGAGGCCTCGCGCAGGCTCGCCCAGAAGGGCGGGCGGGAGAGATCGGCCTCCAGCGTGCCCATGCGGTGGCGCCGCGCCAGCCACACCGCCGGCACAATCAGCGCCAGGCCCACCAGCACGCCAGGCACCATGCCCGCGGCAAAGAGCGCCGGCACCGACGCACCGGGCACCAGCACCGAGTAGACGATGAAGGCGATCGAAGGCGGAATCAGGATGTCGGTGGCAGCAGCCGCCCCGACGATGCTCGCCGAGTAGGAGGCCGGATAGCCCGCGCGGGCCATCGCGCCGATCATCACCGCCCCCACCGCCGCCGCGGTGGCCGGCCCGGAGCCGGAGATGCCGCCCAGGAACATCGCCACGCAGATCGCCACCAGCGGCAGCATCCCCGGGCCGCGGCCGACGATGGACACGGCAAAGTTCACCAGCCGCTGCGCCACGCCCGAGCGGTCGAAGATCGAGCCCACGAGCACGAACATCGGGATGGCCAGCAGCGGGTACTTGCCCAGGCCGGCGTAGAAGTTCTGCGGCACGGCCAGGAGCCCGTACCACTGCGTCTCGGGGTTGGCCAGAGCAATGGCCGCCGCACCGGCCAGCCCGAGGGCCGCGCCGATGGGCACGCCCAGAAACATGAGGGCGATGAAGGCCACGAAGAGCAGCGTGGCGATCATGGTTGGGGCCCCTGTCCAGTGGCATCGCCCGTGCCCGTGCCCGTGCCCCTGCTCGCACGCGCGCCCTTGCGGAGGAACAGGCCCAGCGCGCGCAGCGCGATGGCCGTGGCCAGCACCGGCAGCCAGATCGAGTACCACCACTTGGGCACGCCAATGCCAGGGGAGGTCTCCTCGAAGCGGATGTCGTCCCACACCATGCGCACCGACAGCACCGCCATCAGCGTGAAGAGCACGCACACCATGAGCGCCCCGAAACGCGCCAGTGCCCGGCGCCGCTCGGGGGTGCCGCCGTCGGCGAAGTACTCGATGCGGATGTGGGCGTGGCGCGCCACCGCGGCCGAACTGGCCACCAGCGCCAGCACGATCATCAGGAAGACCGAGACCTCCTCCGTCCAGGCAAAGGACTGCGAGCTGAAGTAGCGCACCAGCACGTTGGCAAAGGTGATGAGCGCCAGCGCCGCCATCACCGCGGCGGTGAGGACGTCCTCCAGGGCCAGGGGCACGCGGGGAGGGAGATCGGCGGGATCGACGGGATCGGCCGTGGCGGCCGTGGCGATCGGCGCGGATGCGTCGGGCGAGTCCGGTTGCGAATCAGGCGCGTTCATGGGCGGGGGGTGTCAGGCGAAGCGATTCATCCGCGCACGAAGGCGCGCGCGGCCTCGACGATGTCGCGCACCTGCACGCGCGACTGCGCCTCGAGCACGGGCGCATAGCCCACCGGGATGCGCGGGGCGCCCAGGCGGCGCACGCGGCAGCCGGTGGCCTCGGCCGCGCTCGCGGCGATCTCGGCACCAAAGCCCGCCGCCTGCACCGCCTCGTGCACCACCATGAGCCGGCCGCTGGCCGCGGCAGCCTCGAGCACGGCCCTGCGGTCCCAGGGCCAGATGGTGCGCAGATCGAGCAGCTCGGCCTCCAGGCCCTCGGCGGCCAGCGCCGTGCAGGCCTGCTCGCACGCCTGCACCTGGCGGCTCCACGAGACGAGCGTGAGGTCGGCCGTGCGGCCCAGCACGCTGCGCACGCGCCGCGCGCGGCCGAGCTCGACGGCGGCCGCCACGTCGACCTCGCCCGTCTCGCCCCACAGCGTCTTGTGCTCGAGGTAGACCACCGGGTCGCCGCAGGCCAGGGCCGCGCGCAGCAGCGCGTGGTTGTCCTGCGCGGTGCCCGGGCACACCACGACCACGCCGGGCAGGTGCGCAAACCAGCTCTCCAGCGACTGCGAGTGCTGGGCCGCCGAGGCATCCCAGATGCCCATGGGCATGCGCATCACCATCGGCACGCGGCCCTGGCCGCCGAACATGTAGCGGTTCTTGGC
>JBJTVI010000455.1:0-2554 GCA_046081145.1 Rubrivivax sp. | reverse complement strand
CGTGGCCACCATCGCCATGTTGCTGCCGTCCATCTACGCGCTAGACGCCACGCCAGCGCTCATCATGCTGGCCGGAATCTATTACGGCGCGCAGTACGGGGGCTCCACCACCGCCATCCTCATCAACGTGCCCGGCGAGTCGAGCTCGGTCGTGACGGCCATCGACGGCTACAAGATGGCGCGCGCCGGGCGGGCCGGCCCGGCGCTGGCCGCCGCGGGCCTGGGCTCCTTCTTCGCCGGCTGCGTGGGCACCATCATCATCGCCGCCTTCGCCCCGCCGCTGACGGAGCTCGCCTTCAAGTTCGGCCCGGCCGAGTACTTCTCGCTCATGGTGCTGGGCCTGATCGGCGCGGTGGTGCTGGCCTCGGGCTCGCTCATCAAGGCGATCGCGATGATCATCCTCGGGCTCTTGCTCGGGCAGGTGAACACCGACGTCATCTCCGGCGTGCCGCGCTACAGCTTCGACATCCCCGAGCTCACCGACGGCATCGGCTTCGTGGCCATTGCAATGGGCGTGTTCGGCTTCGGCGAGATCATGCTCAACCTGAGCCAGTCCTCCGAGAACCGTGAGGTCTTCACTAAGGACGTGAAGGGCCTGTGGCCCACGAAGCAGGATTTCCTCGATGCGGCGCCTGCCGTGCTGCGCGGCACGGCGTTGGGCTCCCTCCTCGGGGTACTGCCAGGGGGCGGCGCGCTGCTGGCCGCCTTTGCCGCCTACACGGTGGAAAAGAAGAGCAAGGGCCGGCCGGGCGAGGTGCCCTTCGGCCAGGGCAACATCCGCGGCGTGGCAGGCCCGGAGAGCGCCAACAACGCCGGCGCCCAGACCTCCTTCATCCCCATGCTCACGCTGGGCATTCCGCCCAACGCCGTGATGGCGCTGATGGTGGGCGCCATGACGATCAAGGGCATCCAGCCCGGCCCGCAGGTGATGACGAGCAACCCGCAGCTCTTCTGGGGCCTGATCGCCTCGATGTGGGTGGGCAACCTCATGCTCGTGATCCTGAACCTGCCGCTGATCGGCATGTGGATCAAGCTGCTGACGGTGCCCTACCGGTTCCTGTTCCCGGCCATCATGGTGTTCTGCTCGATCGGCCTGTACACGCTGAACAACAACAACTTCGACGTGTTCATCGCCGCGGGCTTCGGCATCGTCGGGTACGTCTTCTACCGCCTGGGCTGCGAGCCCGCGCCGCTGCTGCTGGGCTTCATCCTCGGGCCGATGATGGAGGAGAACCTGCGGCGCGCGTTGCTGCTCGCGCGCGGGGACTGGACGACCTTTGCCACGCGGCCGCTCTCGGCCGGCTTGCTGCTGGCGGCGCTGGCGATGGTGGTTGTGGTGTCGCTGCCCTCCATCAAGAAGAAGCGCGAGGAAGCCTTCCAGGACGAAGGCTGATCCGCGCGGGGGTCCGGGTCGCGTGATGGCGGAGACGCCCGCCGCGCTCGCTCCCCTGAAGGTTCCCGTCTTCCGGGGCCTGTGGTTCGCCTGGCTGGCGGCGAACCTGACGATGTGGATGAACGACGTCGCGGCCGCCTGGCTGATGACGTCGCTCACCACGAGCCCGGTGATGGTCGCGCTCGTGCAGACGGCCTCCACGCTGCCCGTCTTCCTGCTCGGGTTGCCCAGCGGCGCGATGGCCGACATCGTCGACCGGCGGCGCTACTTCGCCGCCACGCAGTTGTGGGTGTCGGTCAACGCACTGGTGCTGGCGGCCTGTTCGCTCGCCGGGCTGCTCACGGCCGAGTTGCTGCTGCTGCTGACCTTCACCAACGGCATCGGGCTGGCGATGCGCTGGCCGGTGTTCTCGGCCATCGTGCCGCAGGTGGTGCCGCGCGACCAGATGCCGCAGGCGCTGGCGCTCAACGGCGTGTCGATGAACCTCTCACGCGTGGTGGGCCCGGTGCTTGCCGGCGGGCTCATCGCGGCCGCGAGCCCCGTGCTCGTGTTCGTGCTCAACGCGCTGCTGTCCGGGGTGGCTTTCGCGCTCGTGCTGCGCTGGCGCAGCGAGCCGCGCACCAGTGCGCTGCCGGGCGAGCGCTTTGTCGGCGCCATGCGCGTGGGGCTGAACTACGCGCTGCAGTCGCTTCGCATGAAGGCGGTGCTGCTGCGCGTCTTCCTCTTTTTCTTCCAGAGCGTGGCGCTCACGGCGCTGCTGCCGCTGGTGGCGCGGGGCCTGCACGGGGGTGGGCCCGGCACCTTCACGCTGATGCTCGCGAGCATGGGCCTGGGGGCCATTGTGGCGGCGCTGTACTTTCCGCGCTGGCGCGAGCGCCACGACCGCGATGCCTTCGTGCGCATCGGCACGGTGGTGCACGCGGTGCTCTCCGTGCTCATCGTGGTGGTGCCGGAGCTCTGGGTGGCGCTGCCGGCCATGTTCGTGATCGGCATGGCGTGGATCTCGGTGGCCAATTCACTGGCGGTGTCGGCGCAGATGGCGCTGCCCGACTGGGTGCGCGCGCGCGGCATGTCGCTCTACCAGATGGCGCTCATGGGCGGGGCGGCGGCCGGCTCGCTGGTGTGGGGCAAGGTGGCGAGCCTGAGCTCGGTCACGGCCTC
>JBJTVI010000454.1:0-2437 GCA_046081145.1 Rubrivivax sp. | reverse complement strand
CCGCTGGCTCGCCGAGGAGGGCGCGCAGGCCAGCGATGCGCAGCTGCGCCGCTGCATGGAGCGTGCGGTGGACGGTGCCAACCGCCAGATCTTCAACGCCGCCAACCTCAACCCCGACTACCAGGGCATGGGCACGACACTCGTGTGCGCGGTCTTTCGGGGGGCGTCGGTGATGATCGGCCACGTGGGCGACTCGCGCGCGTACCGGCTGCGCCAGGGCAGCCTGGCCCGCCTCACGCGCGACCACTCCCTGCTGCAGGAGCAGATCGACGCGGGGCTGATCACGCAGGAGGAGGCCTCGGTCTCCACCATGAAGAACCTCGTCACCCGGGCCGTCGGTGTCGAGGACACGGTGCTGCTGGAAACGCACGTGCACGCGCTGCAGCCCGGTGACCGGGTGCTGATGTGCTCCGACGGGCTGTCCGACATGGTGCCCGAGCCGGTGCTCGAGCAGATGCTGCGCAGCGACGCCGAACCCGAGGCGCTGTGCCGCGAACTCGTGGTGGCTGCCAACGAGGCGGGCGGCCGGGATAATATTTCCGTCGTCGTCGTGTGCGCCGACGGCGAGGCGGGCGCGCCCGAGGCGCCCTGGTGGCGCCTGCGGCGCAGGCGCTGAGGGCCGGTGTCGTGCGCGGCCTGGAAGGAAGTCCGGTGAGCAAGCTCGTCGTGTGGCTCGACGGTGTGGTGATCAAGGAGGTCCTGCTGACCAAGGACAGGACGACGCTCGGCCGTCGCCCCTACAACGACATCGTCATCGACAACCTGGCCGTCAGCGGCGAGCACGCGGCGCTGCAGATGAGCGGGCCCGACGTCTCCATCGAGGACCTCAACAGCACCAACGGCACCTACATCAACGGCAAGGCGATCAAGCGCCAGGTGCTGATGCACAACGACACGATCGAGATCGGCAAGTACAAGATCAAGTACCTCAGCGACGAGCCCGTCGCGGCCGCCACCTTCGACAAGACGATAGTGCTGCGCCCGGGCGCCGAGATCGCCCCGGCGGCCGCCCCCCGCGCAGGCGCCGCCGCTGCGGCCAGCGCGCGCATCCAGGTCCTCACGGGTGCGGCGGCCGGGCGCGAGCTGCCGCTGACCAAGCCCGTGACCACCATCGGCCGCCCGGGGCACCAGGTGGCCTCGATCTCGCGGCGCAGCGAGGGCTACGTGCTCGCGCACGTGGAAGGCCGCGAGCGCCCGAGCGTCAACGGGCTGCCGCTCCTGGGCGAGGCCCAGCCGCTGCGCGACGGCGACCTCATCGAGCTGGCGGGAACGCAGATGCGTTTCTCGCAGCGTTGAGCCGGGCCCCGGCGCAGGCAACGACCATGGCCATCCGCGTTCTGGGCTGCTCGGGCTCGATGGCCGCGGGAGACCGAACCACCTCGTTCCTGCTCGACGAAACGGTACTGGTGGATGCCGGCTCCGGGGTGGGCGATCTCTCGCTGCAGGAGATGGCGCGCGTGGACGACATCCTCGTGAGCCACTCTCACCTGGATCATGTGCTGGGCATCCCGCTGCTGGCCGACAGTGTCATGCGCCGGCGCATGGCGCTCGAGCGCCCGCCCATCCGCGTGCACGCGCTGGTGCCCACGCTGCAGGCCCTGGAGCAGCACCTCTTCAACGGCGTGCTGTGGCCCGACTTCACGCGGCTGCCCACGCCCGAGCGGCCCGCCCTGACGCTGCACGCCCTGGAGATCGGACAGCGCCTGGTGCTGGGCGGGCGCTGCGTGGAGGTGCTGCCGGCGAGCCACTCGGTTCCTGCGGCGGGTTTGGCCGTGTTTCCGCAGGCCGACGGCAGCGGAGCGGCCTGGGTCTACAGCGGCGACACGGGCCCCAACCCCGCGCTGTGGGTTCGCCTGGCGCAGCTCCAGGTGGGCAGCCTCGTCATCGAGACGGCCTTCGGCGACGACGACCGGGCCCTTGCCGAGGTGAGCGGTCACTTGCACCCTGCCGGGCTGGCGAGCGAGCTCGGACACCTGGCGGCGGGCGTGGAGGTGTGGGTCACGCACATCAAGCCGGGGGAGCTCGAGCCGGTGATGCGCGAGGTGGGCGAGCAGGTCCGCACGCACGCGGTGCGCGCGCTGCGCGCCGGCCAGACCCTGACGCTGGGCGTCCCAGCCTGACGCAAAGCGTCGCCCGGGCGGGCGGGAAGTGACGGATTTCGTCACACAAGGGACGCCGAACCCCCTCGATCCCGGGGGATCCGGTTTGCACGGAAGCTGCATTGAAAGCCTTCCCAGTGAACCGGATATCCAGGAGACCTCACATGAAACGCGTCCAGCAGGGCTTCACCCTGATCGAACTGATGATCGTCGTGGCGATCATCGGCGTGCTTGCCGCCGTCGCGCTGCCCGCCTACCAGGATTACACCAAGCGTGCACAGATGTCGGAAGTGGTGCTGGCCGCCTCGTCCTGCCGCACGACGATCTCCGAGGTCGTT
>JBJTVI010000453.1:0-2306 GCA_046081145.1 Rubrivivax sp. | reverse complement strand
GAGCGGCACCCCGACGCCCATGCGGTCGAGTTGTTCGCGGATGTGCGGCACCGCAGCGGCCGCTTCGGGCGTGTTGACCGTGATGCGAACCAGTTCCGAACCGGCGAGCGCCAGTTCCTTGACCTGGATCGCCGTTTCGATCACGTCCACCGTGTCGGTGTTGGTCATCGACTGGACGCGAACGGGCGCGTCCCCGCCCATGGTGACGATGCGCGAGCCCCAGACGACCGGGACCTGCAGGGAGCGTCGCGCCGCGGGAGCGGCCGGCTCGATGAAGGAAGGAACAGCTTGCATGGGTGCGGGTCGGTGCATCAGGGCAGGTCGACACGCGCCACATTCTCGCGCGTGTGGCGACGCAGGTCGATGGCCCGGCCATCGACCCACAACTGCGTGGCGGCGGCATTGCCCACCGTCAGGTTGGCGGCAGAGGCCTGCGCGAGCTCGACCGACTCTCCCGAGGCCAGCAACCGCGACATCAGGACCTGCCCGCGCGGATCGCGCAACTCGATCCACGAGGCCTGGCTGGCGACGATCCGCAGGGACAAGCCGGCACCGGGCGCTCGCGCAGGCAGGTCTGCCGGGACGGCGGGCGCGCCGGGGCTCGTAACCTCGGCGCGCGTCGAAGACGACGCATCCACCCGGGGTGCCGGCACAGCGTCGACCCGCGGCGAGGAAGCCGGCTCCGCGCGCGCAGGGGCGCCGCCCGCGCCGGACGAAGCCGCCGCGGGATCACTCGGGGGGGCTTCCCGGCCGTGGTCGAGAAACCACCATACGCCAACCGCCAGGACGAGCCCGAGCGCCACCACGGTGCCCCGCAGCCGCCGATGCCCCGGCTGCCCGCCCGCCGGACGTTCGCGAAAGGGCTGGTCCAGCCCCTCGTCCAGGGATTCGAGCCGAGGCGGCACCGCGCTGGGCAGCTCGCGCAGGACACGGTCGGGATCGATACTCAGGACGCGGCAGACGGTGTGCGCCAGCGCACGTGCATAGGCGGCGTCGGGCAGCTCGCTCCAGCGGTCGGCCTCCATCGCCTCCAGCCGAGCCGGTGCAACCTTGAGCGAAGCCGCCAGCGCCACGAGGTGCAGACCCTTGGCCTGGCGCGCCTGGCGCAGGAGCGCGCCGGCGGTGACCGCCTGAGGCGAGTCGGGCAAGCTGCCCTCACTCATCGAAGCGTCCCCTCTCCCACAGCAATGCCTCGCGCGACTGCGGGAAGCGCCGCGAAAGCTCCTGCCCGAAGCGGTCGCGCGCCCCCGCATGGCCCCCCCGGTGCTCCACCCGAGCGGCCAGCCACAGCGACTGCGCGTTGCCCTGCTCGGGCTGCGCATGCACCCGCCGCAGATAAAAGCGTGCCCGATCCCACTCGCCGCGGCGATACAGGACATCGGCCAGGTTCAGCGCCAGGGCCAGGTTGGAGGGGTCGCTCTCGAAGGCGGCCGTCAGCACCCGCTCGGACTCGGAGAGCTGCCCGTTGCGCGCCAGGCACACCCCCCAGGCGAGCTGGGTGCGCGGCGAGTCGCGCAGCCCCGGCAAGGCCAGCACCTGGCGAAACAGCGCCTCGGCCTCCGCGAAGCGGCCCTGGTTGCACAGGAACCAGCCGTGGTTGTGCAGGACGTCGCCATCACGCGGCGCCAGCTGCTGGGCCCTGCGAAAGCTCTCCTCGGCCAGGCGCACCTCGCCCAAGGCCGCGTACACCAGGCCACGAAGGTTCAACGCCTCGGGGAAGTCGGGCCGGGCCGCCAACGCAAGCTTGACCTCGTCCAGGGCCACCGCATTCTGGCCGCGCGAAAAGTAGGCCGAGGCCAGCTCCAGGCGCACACGCGCCAGACGTTCGGCTTCGGAGAGGTCCGAAAGCGTGGGCAGGTCGCGCTCGGAGTTGGCCGGCAGCTGCGCGCAACCGGCCAGCGCCGCCAGCGCCGCCAGCGCCAGGCCGGCAGCCGAGGCCCTCGGGTTCACGTGGGCGCTCCGGCGCTGCTCACGACACGCACCGGCACGCGGCGCAGCCGGGCGTGGACATCGGTGCGATCCTGCACCTCGCCGGCCAGCTGGCCGCAGGCTGCGTCGATGTCATCACCTCGCGTGCGGCGCACGGTGGTGACGATCCCGGCTTGTGTCAGCACCTGCGAGAAGGCCTGCACCCGAGCCGCCGTCGAGCGCCTGAGGCCCGAGGCGGGGAAGGGGTTGAAAGGGATCAGGTTGATCTTGCAGGCCACCGGCTGCGGCGAGACGGCGGTGCGCCCCTGCACGAGCCTGGCCAGGGCCAGCGCCTGTTCAGGCGAATCGTTGACACCGTCGAGCATGCAGTACTCGAA
>JBJTVI010000452.1:0-13888 GCA_046081145.1 Rubrivivax sp. | reverse complement strand
CGGAAGCGCCGGCCGTCGCAGTCCGGGCAGCGCAGGTACACGTCCGACAGGAACTGCATCTCCACGTGCTCGAAGCCCGAGCCGCCGCAGCTCGGGCAGCGCCCGTCGCCGGCGTTGAAGCTGAACATGCCCGCGCCGTAGCTGCGCTCCAGCGCCAGCGGCGCCCCGGCAAAGAGCTTGCGCACCTCGTCGAAGGCGCCCACGTAGCTCGCCGGGTTGCTGCGCGCGGTCTTGCCGATGGGCGACTGGTCGACGAAGACGGCGTCGGCCAGCCAGTCGGCCCCGAGCAGCCGCTCGTGCGCCCCCGGGGCCTCGGTGGCCTTGCCGAAGTGGCGCGCCAGCGCGGGGGCCAGCACGTCCTGCACCAGCGTGCTCTTGCCCGAGCCGGAGACGCCTGTGACGCACACCAGGCGCTGCAGCGGGAACTCCACCGTCACGCTGCGCAGGTTGTGCTCGCTCGCGCCCTCGAGCACGAGCTTGGGCGTGGCGCCGTCCACGAGCCTTCGGAAGCCCGCCCACACCTGGCGGCGACCGCCCAGGTAGGCGCCGGTGAGCGTGTCGGCGCCGCGGGCGGCATCGGGCGTGCCGTCGAAGACGATGCGCCCGCCGCGCTCGCCCGGGCCGGGGCCCATGTCGATGAGGCGGTCGGCGGCGAGCATCACGGCCGGGTCGTGCTCGACCACCACGAGCGTGTTGCCCGCATCGCGCAGCCGGTGCATGGCCTGCACGATGCGGTTCATGTCGCGCGGGTGCAGGCCGATGCTCGGCTCGTCGAGCACGAACATCGTGTTGACGAGCGAGGTGCCCAGCGCCGTGGTGAGGTTGATGCGCTGCACCTCGCCGCCGGAGAGGGTGCGGCTCTGGCGGTCCAGCGTGAGGTAGGCCAGGCCCACGTCGCACAGGTAGCGCAGCCGCGTGCGGATCTCGTCGAGCAGCAGCTTGAGCGCCTCGTCAGCGGCCGAGCCCGGCAGCGGCAGGCCGTCGAAGAAGCGCGCCAGGCGCGCCAGCGGCAGGCCCATCAGGTCGTGCAAGCCGAGGCCCGGCAGGGCCTCGAGCTGCGCGCGCGTCCAGGACGTGCCCACGGGCAGGTGGCGCCGCGCCGGCTCCATCACCGCATCGGCCTGCTCCTTCGTGCCCAGGCGCCACAGCAGCGCCTCGGTCTTCAGTCGCGCCCCGCCGCAGCTGCCGCAGGAGGTGTAGCTGCGGTACTTCGACAAGAGCACGCGGATGTGCATCTTGTAGGCCTTGCTCTCGAGGTAGCCGAAGAAGCGGCGCACGCCGTACCACTGGCGGTTCCAGTCACCCTTCCAGTGCGGCGTGCCCTCGATCACCCAGTCGCGCTGCGCCGCCGTGAGCTGCATCCAGGGCGTGTCGCGCGGGATGCCGGCCTCGCCGGCGTACTTCAGCAGGTCATCCTGGCACTCGGCCCAGGCGGGGGTCTGCAGCGGCTTGATGACGCCGCTGCGCAGCGTCTTGCGCGGATCCGGGATGACCAGGCCGAAGTCCACGCCGATGACCCGGCCGAAGCCCCGGCAGGTCTCGCAGGCGCCGAAGGCCGAGTTGAAGCTGAAGAGCGCGGGCTGGGGGTCGGCGTAGCGCAGGTCGCTCTCGGGGCAGTGCAGCCCGGTGGACCAGCGCCAGCGCTGCGGCTCGGCGCCCTCTTCGGCCGCCAGCACGTGCACGTCCAGCCGGCCCTGCCCGCGCTTGAGCGCCAGCTCGATGGCCTCCATCGCACGCACGCGCTCGGTGGAGGCGATGCGAAAGCGGTCGGCCACCACGGCGAGGATCTTGCGCGAACCCTCCACGCGCTCGGCCTGCACGCGCGTGAAGCCGCTGGCAGCCAGCCACTGCTCCTGCTGCTCCGCACTCGTGTCGGCAGGCAGCTCGGCCGGGAAGGTGAGAACCAGGCGCGGGTCACCGGCCGCCTGGGCGCGCGCGAGCAGGTCGGCGTAGATCGTCTCGGGCGTGTCGTGGCGCACCGGCAGCGCGGTCTGCCGGTCGAAGAGCTGCGCGGCGCGGGCGTAGAGCAGCTTGAGGTGGTCGTTGAGCTCCGTCATGGTGCCCACCGTGCTGCGGCTGGTGCGCACCGGGTTCGTCTGGTCGATGGCGATCGCCGGCGGCACGCCGTCGACCCGGTCCACGGCCGGGCGGTCCATGCGGTCGAGGAACTGGCGCGCGTAGGCGCTGAAGGTCTCGACGTAGCGGCGCTGGCCCTCGGCGTAGAGGGTGTCGAAGACCAGGCTCGACTTGCCCGAGCCGCTCGGGCCGGTCACGACCGTGAGCTCGCCCGTGCGGATGTCGAGGTCGAGGTTCTTGAGGTTGTGCTGGCGCGCGCCGCGGATGCGGATCAGCCCGGTGGACATGGAGCTCCCAGGGGCCCCGCGAGAGGGGCCGAACCGACCATTCTAGGCAGGCTGGGCCAAGGCTTCAGATGCCGCGCCCGCCGTCCACATCCAGGCAGGTGCCAGTCAGGTAGGCGGCCTCGTCGCTGGCGAGGTAAACGGCCGCCTCGGCCACGTCGGCCGGCCGCGTGAGCCGGCCCAGCGGGATGCGCGCAAGGAAGCGCTCGCGGTTGGCCGGCGTGTCGGGCTGGCCCATGAACTGCTCGAGCAGGCCCGTCTCGCCGAGCATCGGGTTGATCACGCACACCCGGATGCCGGAGGGGGCGAGCTCGAGCGCGAGCCCCTTGCTGGCCGTGATCACCGCACCCTTGCTCGCGCTGTACCAGCACAGGCCTGGGCCTGGGCGGTGGCCGGTGGTGGAGGCCACGTTCACGAACACGCCGCCCGAGCCGCCCGGGTTGGCCTGCATCACCGGCACGGCCGCCCGGCTCATGTGGAACAGGCTCTTGACGTTGACGCGGAAGACGCGGTCGAACTCCTCCTCCGAGATGGACAGCGCAGCCTGGTTGCGATGCGTGACACCGGCGTTGTTGACGACCGCGTCGAGCCGGCCGAGCTGCACGCGCGTAGCCTCCACGAGGGCCTGCACGTCGGCAGCCGAGGAGACGTCGCAGCGCACGAAGTGCGCGCCCAGCCGGGCTGCCACCGCCTGCCCGGCCTCGGCGGCGAGGTCGGCGAGCACGAGCCGCGCGCCTTCCTGGGCGAAGCGCTCGGCGATGGCTGCGCCGAAGCCCGATGCCGCCCCCGTGACGATGGTCGCTTTGCCAGTGAGCCTGCCTGCCATGTCCCGCTCCTCAGGTAGCGGCCTCGGGAGTGCTTTCCGGGGCACGCTCGGGGGCAGGCCCAGAGGCGCGCTCGGCCGCCAAGCGCTGGCGCAGCAGGTGCCGGGCGAGGTTGAGGGCCTGGTCGTGCACGGTGGCCACGGGCCGGAAATCGGGTGCGGTGTCCAGGATGCGCTGCTGGGACTCGATGATGGCGCGGTCCTCGGCGAAAGCGGTGGAAACGTCCTGGAAGACGGCTTCGGTCATGGCGGCATCGTCGAGCTCGAAGTCGCGAGCCTGGCAGAAGAAGTAGTGCGTCGTGCGCGCCGTCTCGGGCGTCTGCACCGAGGTGTGGCGGAACTTCATTGCATGCGGGTCGATCCGGCCCTCGGGTGCGCCAGTGCCTGCCGGGGCGGAGCCCGCATCCATCCGCATGAAGGCCGGCGGGTGCCACTCGTAGCGCTGCCAGCGGTCCACGCGGCCCTCGAAGCGGGCCACCCGGCGGTGGTTGGGCGGCATGTCGTCGTCCAGCGCCCAGCGCGTGATGCGCAGCCCGCCGGCGAGGGGCTCGACCTGGGCCCGCACCTGCGCCACCCGGGCGGTGCCCAGCGTCTGCGGGTGCACGTAGCTCAGGTGCGCAAAGTCGAGCAGGTTGTCCACCACGAGCTGGTAGTGCGCCTGGTAGTGGATGTAGCCCGGCTTCATGCGCCACTGCGCGTGGTCGTGCCAGAAGAAGTCGAGGATCGCCTGCGCGTCGGCATGCGCGGGGTCGCCCATCCACACCCACACGAAGCGGTCACGCTCCACCACCGGGTAGGTGCGCACGCGCGCCAGCGGCGGAATGCTTGCCTGGCCGGGCATTTCGACGCACACCCCCTGGGGATCGAACTTCAGCCCGTGGTAGAGGCAGCGGATGCAGTCACCCTCCCGTCGCCCGGCCGAGAGCGGGGCGCCCCGGTGGCAGCAGCGGTCGTCCATCGCCACCACCTGCCCGTCCTCGCAACGGTAGAACACCAGGGGCCGGCCCAGCAGCGTGCGCGCGAAGGGCGCATCCGAACCGATCTCATGGTCCCAGGCCGCGACATACCAGCTCTCGCGGATGAAGTCCGTTCCCAGGTAAGGATCCGCCATGCGCTGCCCTCCTGCCCCTCGGTTCGTCCGTCGGTCGGCCCGTCGTTCGGTCCGTTAGTCGGCCAGCTGCGAACCCTTGCGCCGACCCGTCAATCGGCCCGGAACCCGGTGGCCTTGACCACCGGCGCCCAGCGAGCGGTGGAGGCCTGCTCCAGCCGCGCGAGGTCGGCCGCGCTGCCACCGCCTGGCTCCAGGGCCAGCCGGCCGAAACGGTCGAGCACGTCGGCCTGGGTCAGGGCGCGGTTCATGGCCCGGTTCAGGGCCGTGATGGCGGCCTCCGGCGTACGCGCCGGGGCATACATCCCGAACCAACCCGAGGCGACGATGTTCGGGTAGCCCGACTCGCGGAAGGTGGGCACCTCGGGCACCACGGCGCTGCGGCGCTCGCCCGAGACGGCCAGGATGCGCACCCGGCCGGCGCGATGTGATTCCAGCGCCTCCAGCAGCACGTCGATCCCGGCCGACACCTGGCCGCCCATCAGGGCGGTCATGAGCGCCGCGCCACCGGCAAAGGGCACGTGCACCATGTCGGCCTGGGCCTCGCGCGAGAGCAGCTCGCCGAAGAAGTGCGGCAGGCTGCCCGGCGCGGGCGAGCCGAAGTTGGCCTTCTGGGGGTTGGCCTTGAGCCAGGACACGAACTCCGACACGCTCTTCACCGGCAGCGAGGCCGGCACCGACAGCGCGAAGTTGAAGCTGCACACATGGCCCACCTGCGCGAAGTCGGTGGCGGGGTTGTAGTTGAGCTTGGAGAACACCAGCGGCGCGAGCACCGGCACCACCACGGGCGTGAGCATGAAGGTGCTGCCATCGGCCGGCGCGGCCTTGAGCAGGTCTGCCGCCACGCGCCCGCCGGCGCCGGCCTTGTTGTCGATGATGACGTTGGCCTTGAGCTCGTCCTTCATCTTCTCGGCAAGCAGGCGAGCCACGACGTCGATCGAACCACCGGGCGGAAAGCCCACGAGGATGCGGATCGTGCGCTCCTGAGCCTGGGCCGCGAGGGGCGCAAGGCCGGCCAGGAGACCGGAGGCAGGAAGGGCCAGCAGGTGGCGACGAAGCATGGTGCGGTTCCTTGGGTCGGGGTCGTTCGGCGGGGCCAAGTCGGCCGGCGCAAGCGGGCCGGTCGCTCCCGACTGCATCCTAGTGCGCCGCGCCCCCGGCGCGCTCGGCAGCGGCTGAGGGTTTGTGCCGATTCCCGAAGCGCTCAGCGCCCCAGGGCCACCCCTGCGCGCGCTTGCACCCGTGCCCGCAACCGGCCCACGATGCCGGTGGGAAAGTGATAGACCGAGAGCACGAACAGCACCCCGAGCCACAGCAGCCAGCGGTCGGGCGTGAGCAGGGCCTCCAGCACGGGCACGCCCTGCACGGTCGGGCCAGCGAGCTTGAGCAGGTCCTGCAGGTAGTTCTGCGCCAGCACGAAGAGCACGCTGCCCACCACTGCACCATAGAGCGTGCCCATGCCGCCGATGACGACGATGAGCAGCACGTCGAGCATGATCTCGAAGCTCAGCGTGGTGTCGGGCCCGGTGTAGCGCAGCCACAGCGCCAGGAGCGCCCCGGCGACAGTGGCAAACAGCGCCGACAGCACGTTGGACGCGGTGCGGTAGGCCACCGTGCGAAAGCCGATCGCCTCGGCGCGGAAATCGTTCTCGCGGATAGCCTGCAGCACGCGGCCGAAGGGCGAGTTGACGATGCGCAGCAGCACCAGGAAGAGCCCCGTCACGGTGGCAAAGAGCAGCCAGTAGGTGAGCGTGCGCCCGTCGATCATGAGCCCCAGCACCTCCGACTCGAAGGGCTCGAAGGAGGGGCTGAGCCAGGGCGGCGCCTTGAAGGTCATGCCGTCCTCCCCGCCCGTGAACTCGCTGAACTGCGAGGCCAGGGTCTGGAAGGCCGAGGCCACGGCGAGCGTCACCATCGCAAAGAAGATCGCCTTCACGCGCAGGCTGAACAGGCCCACCAGCAGCGAGAGCACGGCGGACAGCAGCAGAGCCACGAGCAGCCCCAGGCCCACCGCGGCGAAGCCTGGGCCGAGCGCGGCGCTCGCGATCGCCACGCCGTAGGCGCCGATGCCGAAGAACATCGTGTGGGCAAAGCTCACGATGCCGGTGTAGCCCAGCAGCAGGTCGTAGCTCGCCACCAGCAGCACGAAGACGAGGATCTTGGCCACCACCGACATCGACTTGGCACCCGGAAACAGGAAGGGCGCGAGCGCGAGCACGACGAAGATGGCCACGAGCGCAGCCGCGAGCCAGGGGCTGCGCGGGTGGTCGTGCGAGACGAGCCGGTCCAGAAGCTTCATCGGGGCCTCACACCGTCTTGACCGGGTACAGGCCCTGGGGACGCCACAGCAGCACCGCCACCATCAGCGCGATGTTGGAGACGAGCGCCACCTTGGGCGCGAGAAAGCCCACGTAGTTGGCCACCAGCCCCACCAGCAGCGCCCCCACGAAGCAGCCGAAGGTGGAGCCCAGGCCGCCGATGATGATGACGATGAAGATCAGCACGTTCACCTGCGCCCCGATCTGCGGCGTGACGTTCTGCTGGTACAGGCCCCACAGCACGCCCCCCAGCCCCGCGAGCGCCGAGCCGGCGACGAAGACCCCCACGAAGAGCTCGCGCACGCGGTAGCCCAGGGCCTCCACCATGGAGCGGTCCTGCACGCCGGCGCGGATCAGCAGGCCCACCTTGGTGCGCGCCAGCGTGAAGGCGAGCACGGCGAACACAGACAGGCCGATGCACGCGGCGAGCACGCGGTACTTCTCGATGGCCGCATCGCCCAGCAGCCAGGCCCCGCGCAGCACCTCGGGCAGCGGCAGCGCCACCTGCAGCGGGCCCCAGATCACCTTGATGATCTCCTCGCCCACGATCATCCCGCCCATGGTGATGAGGATCTGCTTGAGGTGCAGGCCGTAGACCGGCCGCACCACCACGCGCTCGAAGGCCCAGCCCACGGCTGCGGCCACCGTCATGGCCGCGAGCATGGCCAGGAACACGGCCAGGAGCCCGGGCAGATCCGCTCCCGCGGCCCCGGCCATCACGCTCGTGGCCACGAAGGCCCCGAGCGCGATGAAGACGCCGTGGCCGAAGTTCAGTACGTCCATCAGCCCGAAGACGAGCGTGAGGCCCGAAGCGATCACGAAGATGATGAGGCCCATGGCCAGCCCGGCCACGGTGAGCGTGAGCCAGGTGCTGGGGCTGCCCAATGCAGGCAGCGCCAGCACTATCAGGGAGGCCAGCAGCGCCACGGGTAGCCAGTCGAAGCTTGCCTGCGGGATCGCCGCAGCAGCCTCGTCCTCGGCCGGGGCGACCGGCACCGGGCCCGTCATGCGTGGGCCCCGAGGGAGAGGCCCAGCAGCCGCTGCTGCAGCGCCTCCTCGGCGGCCAGATCGGCCATGGTGCCGCGGTGCACGACGCGCCCGTCGTCCATCACGGCCACCGTGTCGCCCAGGGCGCGCGCCATCTGGAAGTTCTGCTCCACGAGCAGGACGGTGGTGCGCTGGCGTTTGAGCTCGCGCAGCGCCGCCACGAGGTTGGCCACGATGGCCGGCGCCAGGCCCTTGCTCGGCTCGTCGATGAGCAGCAGCGTGCGCGGCTCGACGATGGCGCGCGCCACCGCGAGCATCTGCTTTTGCCCGCCGCTGAGCTTGCCCGCCGGGTAGAGCCAGAACTTCCGCAGCGCCGGAAAGAGCCCGAAGATCCACTGCAGGCGCGCGGTGTCGAGTTCGCGGGCGTGGCGCGCGCTGCGCGCCGCCAGCACCATGTTCTCCTGCACCGTGAGGTCGCTGAAGATGCCCATGCTCTCGGGCACGTAGGCCAGGCCCGCACGCGCGATCTCGGGCGTGGGAAGCGCGTGCAGGGCCTGACCCCGCAGGAGCAGTTCGCCTCGGCTGGCACGCAGCAGGCCCATCACGGTGCGCAACGTGGTCGTCTTGCCCGCGCCGTTGCGCCCCAGCAGCACCGTCACCTCGCCCTCGGGCACGACGAGATCGACGCCGTGCAGGATGTGGTACGCCCCGATGTGCGTATGCACCCCCCGAAGCTCGAGCAGCGGCGCGGGGACGGTCACGGCGACGCCCCGAGATAAGCCTGCTGCACGATGGGTGAGGCCATCACGGCGGCGGGCTCGCCATCGGCCACGAGGCGGCCGTTGTGCAGCACGACGATGCGGTCGGCCAGCTCGCGCACCACGTCCATCTTGTGCTCCACGAGCAGGATGGTGCGGTCGCGCCGGGCCTTGAGCGCGCGGATGAGCTCGAGCACCACCGGCACGTCGTCCACGCTCATGCCGGCCGTCGGCTCGTCGAACATGTAGACGAGCGGGTCCAGGGCCATCAGGATGGCCACCTCGAGCTTGCGCTGGTCGCCATGCGGCAAGGTGGCAGCTGGCAACTCGAGCTTCTCGCCGAGCTGCACCTGCACCAGCAGGGCACGGGCCTCATCGATCCAATCCTGGCGGTCCAGCCACACGGCCAGCGCATCGCGCCAGGCCGCCAGCCCGCCCCGGCCGGAGCGCCCCTGCTCGCGGGCCTGCACGGCCAGCCGCACGTTCTCCAGCACGCTCAGGTTCGGGAAGAGCTGAGTGAGCTGGAAGGCCCGGCCGAGGCCGCGGTGGGTGCGCCGCGCCGCCGGCAGCGCGGAGAGATCCTCGCCACGCAGCAGCACGCGGCCCTCGCTGGCCGGCAGCTGCCCGCTCACGAGGTTGAAGTAGGTGGTCTTGCCCGCGCCATTGGGGCCGACGATGGCCGTGAGCGTGCCCGGCTCGAAGCGGCACGAGACGCGATCGACGGCCACGTGGCCGCCGAAGCGGATCGTCAGATCGAGGGTCTCCAGCACGTCGGGAACGCGCAGCCGGCGGGCGCGAAGGGCCGAGGTCGGGCAGGACGAATCCGCGACGAATCAGCGCTTGTTCTGGATCGGCACGTCCATCTCGCCGGCCTTGATCTCGCGCACGAGCTCGGGCACGCCCCAGGGGAAGGCCGGGTCCACCTTGATGCGGAAGTGGTACATGTCCTGCATCGCCTGGTGATCCTCCTTGCGGAAGGTCATCCTGCCCTTGGGCGTCTCGAAGCTCATGCCTTCCATCGTCGCGATGAGCTTGTTGGTGTTCGTGTCGCCACCCGTCTTCTTGAGCGCCTCGACGATCGCGATGGCCGCGCTCATGCCGCCGGCGGTGAAGAAGTCCGGCGGGCTCTTGAACTTCGTGTAGTGGTTGGCCACCAGCCACTCGTTGACCGGGTTCTTCGGGATGCCGAAGTAGTAGTACAGCGCCCCTTCCATGCCCGGGTACTTCTTGTACGAGACCATGGCCGGCAGGATGTTGCCGCCGGTGGCCATCTCGATGCCGTAGCGCTTCTGCAGCTCGAGCTCGGCGAACTTGTCGAAGGGCGAGTTGCCGCCGGCCCAGATCACCCAGACGAACTTGCGCCCGGGCTGGTCCTTCATCTTGTCGATCAGGCGCTGGAAGGCAGCCGTGAAGTCGGTGGTGGCCGGCGAGACGAACTCCTCGTGCACGAACCTGCCCTTCTTCACGGCGGCCTTGAAGGCCTTCACGCCGTCACGGCCGAAGGCGTTGTCCTGGGCGAGCGTGGCCAGCACGTGGCCGGGCTTGTCCAGGGCCACGGCGTTGGATATCGCATCCTGGCTCGAGTTGCGGCCAGTGCGGAAGATGTACTTGTTCCACTTGTCGCCGGTGATGGAATCGGCCGCCGCCGGCTCGACGAGCAGGATCTTCTTGTACTCCTCGGCCACCGGCAGCATCGCCAGGGCCACGGGGCTGGCGGTGGGGCCCACGGCGATGTCGACCTTGTCGTCGGCGTAGGCCGCTGCCAGCTGCGCCTTGCCCACGTCGGGCTTGCCCTGGTCGTCCTTTTCGATCACGACGAGCTTGCGCCCGGCCACCGCCATCGTGCCCCCCGTGGCGTACTCCAGCCCCATCTGGAAGCCGACGATGGTCTGCTTGGCGTAGGCCTCCAGCGGCCCGGTCTTGCTCGCGACGATGGCGATCTTCACGTCGGGCTTGCCCTGGGCGAAGGCGCCGGGGGCGGCGAGCACGCCGGCGGCAGCCAGGCAGGCTGCGGCCAGGGCAAGACGGCGCGCGGGGCGCGGCGGAATCGACGAATTCATGTGCGAGTCTCCTGTGCGAAGGGTCTGCCGGGTGGCAAAGGGACGGCATGACGGGCAGCCAGCCAGCGAGCGTAACCGGCCCGCGGCCGCCCACCGCCTTTGGGGAACCCATTGGTGCACGGGGCGGGCCGTCCGTGGCACGATTATGGGTTGCGCCCAAGGAGTTTCGCCATGTCCCGCACCGCCCTTGCCCGTCGTCAATTCGTCCTCGCGGGCGCTGCTTCCTGCCTGGGGCTGCCAACCGCTCGCGCGCAGACCGGCTGGCCCACCAAGCCGGTCACGACCATCGTGCCCTTCCCGCCGGGCGGCGGCACCGATGCCTTCGCGCGGCCGCTGTTCGCCGCCATGAGCCGCAACACGGGGCGCCAGTTCGTCATCGACAACAAGGGCGGCGCCGGCGGCACGCTGGGCGCGGGCCTGGCCTCGCGCGCCACGGCCGATGGCTACAACTTCTTCATGGGCGCGGTGCACCATGCCATCGCGCCTTCGATGTACCCCAAGCTCGACTACGACATCGAGAAGGACTTCATCCCGGTGGGGCTCGTCTCGAGCGTGCCGCAGGTGATCGTCGTCAACCCGCAGAAGGTGAGGCCACCAACCTCGCGCAGTTCCTGGAGTTCGTGCGCAGGAACCCGGGGCGGCTGAACTACGGCTCGGCCGGCAACGGTACCTCGCACCACCTGGCGGGCGAACTCTTCAAGATCCAGACCCAGACCTTCATCACCCACATTCCCTATCGGGGGGCAGGCCCGGCGCTGCAAGACCTGATCGCCGGCCAGGTGGACGTGATGTTCGACGGCCTGGGCTCCTCGGCGGCGCACATCCGAGGCGGCCGCATCCGCGCCATCGCGGTGGCGGCCGACAAGCGTGCCCCGGGCTTTGCGGACCTGCCCACGGCCCCCGAGGCGGGCGTGAAGGACTACAAGGTCGCCACGTGGTACGGCATCTGGGCGCCCAAGACCGCGCCGCGCGAGGCGATCGCCGCGATGCAGGCCGAGATGCGCAAGGCCCTGAACTCCGACGAGCTCAAGGCCACCTGGACAGGCCTGGGCACCGAGACGCCCAACCTGTGGGGCGATGATTTCGGGCGCTTCGTGAGCGCCGAGATCAAGCGCTGGGCCGAGGTCGTGAAGAGCTCGGGCGCCAAGCTCGACTGAGGCAGCCGCCCTCCCGGCTGCGGTGCGTGCCGCCCGCGCGCGGCGCCACGGCCACGCCGGGCCCGGCACGAACCTTGCCTTCCTCGTCATCATGAGCAACGACAACCTGTTCGTGGCCTTGCGCCACGCCTTCCCGGCCGACCTCGACGCGGTGGCGGTGGAAACGGCCGAGGGCGAGGGTGCAGCGCGGCGCTACACCTGGCGCGATCTCGACCGCGCCAGCGCGATGATCGCCAACCTGCTCGATTCGCTGGAGCTGCCCGCGGGCGCGCGCGTGGCGGTGCAGACCGACAAGAGCGTCGAAGCGCTGATGCTCTACCTCGGGGTGCTGCGTGCGGGCCTGGTGTACCTGCCTCTGAACACCGCCTACCAGTCTTCCGAGATCGCCTACTTCATGGGCAACGCCGAACCCGCGGTGGTGGTGTGCACGAGCCGCAACTTTGCGTGGGTGAGCAAGATCGCCTTCCAGGCGGGCACGCGCAACGTCTTCACGCTCGACGACGACATCTCGGGCACCCTGCTCGAGCGCGCTGCGGCACAGCCCGACACGCACGAGCCGGCGGTTCGGCGTGCCGATGATCTCGCCGCCATCCTCTACACCAGCGGCACCACCGGGCGCAGCAAGGGCGCGATGCTCACCCACGGAAACCTGCTGAGCAACGCGCGGGTGCTGAAAAGCTACTGGGGCTGGCAGCCGGGCGACGTGCTGATCCACGCGCTGCCGATCTTCCACGTGCATGGCCTCTTCGTGGCGATCCACGGTGCGCTTCTCAACGGCAGCCGCATGATCTGGTTCAACCGCTTCGACCCCGCCGCCACGGTGGCGCGCTTGAAGGACGCCAGCGTCTTCATGGGCGTGCCGACCCTGTACGTGCGCATGCTCGCCGAGCCGACGCTGGACCATGCCGCCTGCGCGCACATGCGCCTGTTCATCAGCGGCTCGGCGCCGCTGCTGCGCGAGACCTTCGACGCCTGGTCCGGGCGCACCGGCCACGTGATCCTGGAGCGCTACGGCATGAGCGAGACGCTGATGCTCACCTCCAACCCCTGCCGTGCAGCCGACGGCGCGCGCGTGGGCGGCACGGTGGGCTTTGCGCTGCCGGGCGTGGGCGTACGCGTGCGCGACGACAAGGGCATGCCGGTGGCCGCCGGCGAGATCGGCGGCATCGAGGTGAAGGGGCCCAACGTGTTCTCCGGCTACTGGCGCATGCCGGAGAAGACGGCCGAGGAGTTCACCACCGACCTGTGGTTCAAGACCGGTGACGTCGGGCGCCTGGATGCGTAGGGCCGGCTCACCATCGTCGGCCGCAGCAAGGACCTCATCATCAGCGGCGGCTACAACGTCTACCCGGCCGAGGTGGAAGGCGTCATCAACGAGTTGCCCGGCGTGGCCGAGAGCGCGGTGGTGGGCGTGCCGCACCCCGACTTCGGCGAGGGCGTGGTGGCCGTGGTGGTGCCGCGGCCGGGCGCGGCGCCCGAGGCGACCGCCATCGTGCAGGCGCTGAAGGCCAGCATCGCCGGCTTCAAGGTGCCCAAGCGCGTGTTCGTGGTGGCCGAGCTGCCGCGCAATGCGATGGGCAAGGTGCAGAAGAACCTGCTGCGTGATCAGCACCGCGGCCTGTTTGCGGGCTGAGCGAAGCTTCAGGCCGGCTCGAACACCGCGCCTGTGACCGGGTTCGGGCGGAAGAAGGCCAACCCCTTCAGCCCGGCCTGCCAGGCCCGGATCAGCGCCTCGGCCACCTGCGTGGCGCTGGCCTCGGGCGCCAATCGCACCGTCTTGGAGATGCCCCCGTCGATGAAGGGCACCGCCGCGGCCACGACCGCGAGTTGCGCATCGATCGAGAGATCGGCCGCCGTGACGAAGGCCTCGGGCAGCGGCGCATCGCCCCCGCGCAGGCTGCGCCACAGGCGCCGGGCCCGATCTTCCACGACGGTGGGTGAGGCCTCGGCCCGGTCGGCCGTAGCCACGCGCAGCTGGCGCCGGGCGCGCCAGGCGAATACGGGCTCGATTCCCGGGCTCACGTTGTCGGCCAGCGCCAGGCTGATCGAACCCGCCGGCGCCACGGCCAGCAGGTGCGAGTGGCGCAGCCCGTGCACGAGGATGCGGGTGCGCAGCTCGGCCGGCAGCCGGTCGACAAAGGAAGCCGCCCTCAGGTGGCGGTGCGTATCGAAGCGCGGGAAGGTTCCCCGCTCGGCGGCCAGCTCGCTCGAGGCCGCATAGGCCGCGTCGCGCATCGTCTCGGCCACGTGGGCGGCCAGCCGACAGGCGGCGGCGCTGCCGTAGCGCAGGCCGAGCATCGCCAGCGCATCGCCCAGG
>JBJTVI010000451.1:0-3245 GCA_046081145.1 Rubrivivax sp. | reverse complement strand
CGCGGTGCGGATGGGTGCGCGCGGCTTGAGCGAGCCGATGTTGTCGAAGCGCGCCTGCACGGTGTAGGTGCTGCCGCCACCCATGCTGCCCAGGTTGGCGGCCTTCAGGGCCAGGAACAGCAGACCCGCCATGCCCAGCAGGACGAACAGACCCACCAGGATCTCGAGATTGCGCTTGCTCATGTCGGAGGCTCTTCGGTGAAGTCTACGTTGAGGTGGTCAGGGTGTGGAGAACATCAGGGCCGTGAGCACGAAGTCCATCGCCAGCACGCCCAGCGACGAGATCACGACCGTTCGGGTGGTCGCGTAGGCCACGCCCT
The DNA here is from genome assembly GCA_046081145.1 of Rubrivivax sp. GTDB lineage: Bacteria > Pseudomonadota > Gammaproteobacteria > Burkholderiales > Burkholderiaceae_C > Rubrivivax. The sequence continues at coordinate 2,925 of JBJTVI010000451.1, read as the reverse complement.
CGGGGGTGGCCTCGGTCTCGTGGCCCTGGTACAGGGCCACCGAGGTGCAGATGAGGCCGAAGACGAAGCTCTTGGCCACACCGTTGCCGACATCGCGCCACACATCCACCTTCGTCTGCATGATGCTCCAGAAGTTCCCGGCGTCCACGCCGATCAGGAGCACCGCCACCACGTAGGCACCCAGGATGCCCACGGCTGAAAAGAGCGCGGCAAGCAGCGGCATCGAGATCACGCCTGCCAGAAAGCGCGGCGCAAGGATGCGGCTCTTCGGATCCACCGCCATCATCTCCATGGCTGCGAGCTGTTCGCCCGCCTTCATCAGGCCGATCTCGGCCGTGAGCGAGGTGCCGGCGCGCCCGGCAAAGAGCAGCGCCGTCACCACCGGGCCGAGCTCGCGCACGAGCGCCAGGTTCACGATCAGCCCGAGCGACTCGGTGGCCCCGTAGGTGACGAGCGCGTAGTACATCTGCAGCGCCAGCACGAAGCCCACCGCCGTGCCCGAGGCCACGATGATGAGCAGCGAGAGGTTGCCCACGGCATGGATCTGCCGCACCACCAGGCCGAATCGCGCGAGCGAAGCCGGCACGGCACGCAGCAGCTCCCAGGTGAAGAAGGCCGCATGGCCGAAGCCGCGCAGCATCCGCAGCGTGCCGGCCCCCAGGCGCGCGACCGAGCTCACCGCAGTGCCCTCCGTGCTTCGCACGCCGGGATGGGCGCCCGGAAGCTGCCCGGCGCGTTCATGCCCGCCCTCCCGTCAGGCCGAAGTCCTGCTCCAGCGAGGCAGCGGGGTAGTGGAACTTCACCGGACCATCGGGCTCGCCACGCACGAACTGCCGGACCTCGGGGTCGGTCGAGGCCATGAGTTCGGCGGGTGATCCCTGCGCCACGATGCGCCCGCCAGTGGCCATGAGCACGACGAAATCGCTGATGGCCATGCACTCGGGCACGTCGTGCGAAACCACCACCGAAGTGGCGCCCGTCACGTCGTTGAGGGTGCGGATGAGCTTGGCCGCCACGCCCATCGAGATGAGGTCGAGCCCGGCAAAGGGCTCGTCGTACATGATCAGCTCCGGGTCGAGCGCGATGGCACGCGCCAGGGCGACGCGCCGCGCCATGCCGCCCGACACCTCGGAGATGCGCAAGCCCGCCGCCCCGCGCAGCCCCACGGCGTTGAGCTTCATCAGCACCACGTCGCGGATCATCGGCTCGGGCAGGTCGGTGTGCTCGCGCAGCGGAAAGGCCACGTTGTCGAAGACGGAAAGATCCGTGAAGAGCGCACCGAACTGGAATAGCATGCCCATGCGTCGTCGCAACCGGTACATGCGGGCCCGGTCGGAGGCCACCACCTTCTGCCCGTCGAAGCGCACCTCGCCTGCAGTGGGAGCGTGGCTGCCGCCGATCAGCCGCAGCAGCGTGGTCTTGCCGCAGCCCGAGCCGCCGAGCAGCGCCGTGACGCGCCCGCGCGGAAAGCGCAGCGAGATGTCGCCCAGGATGAGACGGCTCGCGTCGTAGCCGAAGCTGACGCGATCGATCTCGATCAGGTCGGGGGAGGACAAGGCTCGGGGCCCACCGGGAGGCGGGTTGGGAAAAACACCATCCGGGATTCTCCCATGTTGCCGGATTCCCGGCAGGCGGGTCCGCCCATGGGGCCGATCCGGTCCATGGGGCCCCAGCGCCCTCGCCCCCAGCGCTTGCTCAGCGCGGCAGTTCGCTCGCCCCCATCAGGTGCTCGTCGATCGCGCGTGCCGCCTGGCGCCCTTCCCGGATGGCCCAGACCACGAGGCTCTGGCCGCGTCGCATGTCGCCCGCGGCAAAGACCCTGTCGACGTTCGTGCGGTAGCCGATCGCCGCATCGGTACCGGCCCGGGCGTTGCCGCGCGGGTCACGCTCCACCCCGAAGGCCTCCAGCACGCTGCCCACCGGCGAGACGAAACCCATGGCCAGCAGCACCAGGTCGGCCCGGCAATCGCGCTCGCTGCCCGGCACCTCCACCATCTTGCCGCCCTTCCACTCCACGTGGACGGTCCTGAGGCCCGTCACGCGACCGCTCTCGCCCATGAAGGCCTTCGTCGCGATCGCGAACTCGCGCGTGCAGCCCTCCTCGTGGCTCGAGCTCGTGCGCAGCTTGTAGGGCCAGTAGGGCCAGGTCAGCGGCTTGTCCTCGGTCTCGGGCGGCATCGGCATGAGCTCGAACTGCGTGACGCTGGCCGCACCATGCCGGTTGCTGGTGCCCACGCAGTCGCTGCCCGTGTCGCCGCCGCCGATCACGATCACGTGCTTGCCGTCGGCGCGGATCTGGCCCTGGAGCACGTCACCGGCCACGACCTTGTTCTGCTGCGGCAGAAACTCCATCGCGAAGTGCACGCCATCGAGCTCACGCCCGGGCACCGGCAGGTCGCGCGAGATCTCCGAGCCCCCGGCCAGCAGCACGGCATCGAACTGCGCAAGCAGCTCAGCCGGGGTCACCACCGTCGTGGCGTCGTTCGTGACCTTGCTGGCCGGGCCCTCGGCCGGCAGGCTGGCCACGCACACGCCTGGGCGGAACGTGACCCCTTCTGCCGCCATCTGCTCGATACGCCGGTCAATGTGCGACTTCTCCATCTTGAAGTCGGGAATGCCGTAGCGCAGCAGCCCGCCGATGCGGTCGTTCTTCTCGAACACCGTCACCGCATGGCCGGCGCGCGCCAGTTGCTGAGCGCAGGCGAGACCCGCAGGGCCGGAGCCGATGACGGCGACCTTCTTTCCAGTTTGGCGAGGCGCCGGCAGGGGCCGAACCCAGCCCGCTTCCCAGGCCTTGTCGATGATGGCGTGCTCGATCGACTTGATGCCGACCGGATCGTTGTTGATGCGCAGCACGCAGGCTTCCTCGCAGGGCGCGGGGCAGATGCGGCCGGTGAACTCGGGGAAGTTGTTGGTCGAATGCAG
>JBJTVI010000450.1:0-5540 GCA_046081145.1 Rubrivivax sp. | reverse complement strand
TGCCGAACTCGTAGAAGTTGTTGTAGGTGCTCACGTCGCCGTATGGAGTTGGCCGCTCCATCGTCACGGCCCCGGGCACCGTGCTGCGCTCGCCCGGCAGCGGCGCGAGCTTGCCGGGGGCGGCAGTGCTGGCGCGCGCATCGCGTGCGGCCCAGGTGGCCAGGGCCGAACCCGCGGCGCCGGCAGCCAGGAGCTTGAGCCACTGGCGGCGCTGCGCGTAGGCGTCGGGCGGTGTGACTTCCGAGGAGAGGGGGTGCGTGAAGCCCCGGTCACGGTGCAGGTGCATGGGCGTAAGTGCGGCAGCGGATCGATGCCCGCACCATACGCCAAAGTGTCCCCCGCTGCTCGTGCCGGGCTGTGTTCACCAGCCGCACGGGGGTCGGGCGCTCGAGCGCCCGGATGTGCTCAGCGCAACCTGGCGATGTAGTCCGACACCGCCTTGATCTCCAGGTCGTTCAACTTGGAGGCGATGGTCATCATCTGCGCGTTGTTGGCACGGCTGCCGGAGCGAAAGCCCAGCATCTGCGACTCGGTGTAGTCGGCGTGCTGCCCGCCCAGGCGCGGGTACTGCGCCGGGATGCCCGAGCCCGTGGGGCCGTGGCAGGCGGCGCAGGCCGGCACGCCTTTGTCTGTGAGGCCGCCGCGCCAGATGCGCTCGCCCAGGCGGATCGTGTCCTTGTTCTTGGCGCTGCCGGGCTTGGCCTGCTTGCTTGCGTAGAAGGCCGCCACGTGGCGCATGTCGTCTTCGCTGAGCGTGGCGGCAAAGCCCGCCATGATGGCGTTCTTGCGCTTGCCGGACTTGAATTCCTGCAGCTGCTTGACGAGGTACTCCGGGTGCTGGCCGGCGAGGATCGGGTTGGCCGGCGCGCCGCGCGTGCCGTCGGTGCTGTGGCACGCCGAACAGGCGCCCGAAGCGATTGCCTGCCCCTTGGCCAGGTCGGGCTTGAAGGCCGGCTTCGTCTCGGCAGCCAGGGCGGAGCCGGCGACGAGCGCGGTCAGGAAAAGGGCGATCGGGGACTTCATGGCGTGCGGACGTTCGGGTGGGCGATGCGCGGGGTAACACGCGATTTTACAATGCCCCATGAACGATGCCGCAGCACCCGAGCGCGAAGCGCTTGCCTGGGCCCACGGCGCCCGGTTCGTGGCCAGCGCCGCGCGCCTGTTGCAGCTGCCCGAGCTGGGCCTGCCCGAGATCGCCTTCGTCGGGCGCAGCAACTCCGGCAAGTCCACCGCCATCAACACGCTGGCCCAGCACAAGCGCCTGGCCTTCGCCTCGCGCACGCCGGGGCGCACGCAGCTCATCAACCTCTTTGCGCTGGGCCCGCGCGAGGCGCCCGATGCGCTGCTGGCCGACCTGCCCGGCTACGGCTACGCCGCCGTGGCGCGCAGCGCCAAGCGCGCGTGGCAGGAGGTGATGGCCGACTACCTCGCGCAGCGCGCCTGGCTGGAAGGCATCGTGCTGCTCGTGGATGCGCGCCTCGGGCTCACGGCGCTGGACCGGCAACTGCTCGAGTTCGTCGCCCCGCGCGTGTCCACCGGCGAGGTGCGGCTGCTGCTGCTGCTGACCAAGGCCGACAAGCTCAGCCGGCGCGAGGCGCAGGCCGCGCTGACCCAGGCGCAGGGCGTGCTGGAGGCCTACGCCACCGAGCAGGCCGACATCGGGGTGGCGCTCTTTTCCGCGCTCTCGCGCCAGGGGCTCGAGGACGTGGCGCTGACGCTACGCCAATGGGTGAAGCCGTCGTGAGTGGTCCCGGCATCGAGACCTTCGAGGTCGCCTTGCCCCACGGCATCACGCTGAGCTGCCGCTCGGCGGAGCCGAAGCTTCGCGGTGGGCCCGACACCCCGGACGATCCGCCGGTCTCTGCGCGGCCGCGCGTGCTTCTGCTGCACGGCTTTCCCGAGGCGGCCTTTGCCTGGGACGAGATGCTGCAGCGGCTGGCGCCGATGGCCCGCGCCGTGGCGCCCAACCTGCGCGGCTTCGAGCGGTCGTCCGCGCCGCGCGAGGTCGAGGCCTACCGGCCGCGGCACCTGGTGGCCGATGTCGCGGCCCTCATCGAGGCGCTTGGCGCGCCGGTGGACCTGCTCGTGGCGCACGATTGGGGCGGAGCCGTGGCCTGGAACCTCGCCGCCACGCACCCGCACTTGCTGCGGCGGCTGCTCATCATCAACTCTCCGCACCCGGCCACTTTCCTGCGTGAGCTGCGCGGCAACCCGGCCCAGCAGCAGGCCAGCGCCTACATGAACTTCCTGTGCCACCCCGATGCCGAGCGGCTGCTGGCCGAGAACGACTACGCGCGGCTGTGGCCCTTCTTCGAGGAGAGGGGCGGCCACGCCTGGCTCGACGAGGCGATGCGTGCGCGCTACCGGGCGGCGTGGTCGATGGGGCTCTCGGGCGGGCTCAACTACTACCGCGCCTCGCCACTGCGGCCGGCGCGCGGCCCGCAGGACGCCCTCCACACGCTGGAGATCCCGGACGCGCTCACCACCGTGCAGGTACCCACCACGGTGCTGTGGGGCGAGCGCGACAGGGCGCTGCTGCCGGGGCTGCTCGAGGGGCTGGAGCGGTGGGTGCCGCGCCTGCAGGTCGAGCGCGTGCCCGAGGCCAGCCACTGGATCGTGCACGAGCAGCCTGATCGCGTGTGGCAGGCGATCCGGCGGGCCCTGGCTTCGCCCCCCTGAGGCGGGCGCGCTTGGGCGTGGCGCCGGAGGCGCCCGCGCCCGGCCTCAGGGCCGGCCGATGAAGAACACGAGCCCCGTGCCCCCGCGCGGGGCGTGGGTGAGGCCCAGGTACATCGGGCCGATGCCGGTGTCGGCGCCCACGAACAGGCTGCTGCCCGCGCGCAGGTCGCGCAGCGACACCTCGCTGCGCGTGAGCCAGGCGTTGCCGCCCTCGAGCGTGCCACCCAGGAAGAAGCCGCGCGTGAGCGCCACCTGCTGGTTCAGCCGCACGTACCAGGTGGCGCGCAGCATCACCATGTGGTTGCCGTTGATCTGCTCGGGCGCGTAGCCCGACAGGTTGTGGAAGCCCCCGAGCGTGAAGCGGCCCACGAGCGGGTTCGGGCCCTCGTCGGAGAGGGCCGAGCGCACGTGCAGGTTGAGCGTGTGGCGCCCGAAGGAGCGCACCCAGGTGCCTTCGGCAGACAGGCGGTACATGTCTTCGGAGTCTCCGCGCTGTCGACGCTGGCCGATCGTCAGCTCCGTCTCGGCCCGGTAGCCGTCCTGCGGGAAGATGGCGTAGTCGAGCTGGTCGGAGACGGCGCGCACGCGCACGCCCGCCTCGTAGCGCACGTCGCCGCCCACCCGCCGGCTCTCTGCCAGGCTGAGGATGCGGGGCGCGGTGCGCTGCACCGCCAGATTTGGCCCGATGCGCACCTCGCCCCGGCCGCCGAAGGCCCGGCCGAGGTCCAGGCCGATGGCGCCCTGGGTGCGGTTGAAGGTGGCTGCCTCGTGGCCTTCGCGGTCGAAGAGCGAGAGCACGCGAAACCCGCTGTAGCCCCAGGCCGAGGCGAACCAGTCCTGGTTGAGCTCGTCGCGCCAGCGCAGGGGGTGGTAGAGCTCCGAGCCGAAGAAGGGCGATTCGCCCAGGTGCAGCCGGTTGCGCCACTCGGTGCCGCTGGGCGTGAGCCAGCGGCGGTCGTGCGCGATCTTGAGGTTGAAGCTGCTGCTGCCGGCGAAATCGGTGGCCAGGTCCAGGCCGACCCGCAGGAAATGCGGGCCCCAGGGCTTGTCCTCGAGCTCGAAGACGAGGCCGTCGCGGCCGTCGCGCCGCACGAGCTGGTAGTCGGTGCGCAGGAAGTCGCCGCTGGCCGCCAGGCGCCGCACATCCTTCTCGGCCACGGCGGCGTCGAAGGGCTGCCCGGGCTCCGAGCGTATCTGCTGGCGCAGCCGCTCGGGGTTGGCCAGCTTCGAGCCCTCCAGCTCGACGAAGGCGATGCGGGGGACTGGCGCCCGGGGTCGATCGCCCCAGGCCGGTGGCGGCGCGGCCCGGCTCGCCAGGGCCGTCAGGCGGCCGAGCACGGCCGCGGCGGCTGCCTCGCCCCGGCCGATGAATTCGGCCGTCTGCACGAAATCCCCCGAGCCCAGCGGCTCGAGCTGCGGGCGGATGAGCAGATCGTCATCGCGCAGCAGCGCGAGGCTGCGCTGCACGTTCTGCTCGGTGAGGATGTTGATCATCTGCGCCGTGAGCCCGATCACCGAGCCCAGCGTCTCGCGCCCGCCCACGGGGGTGCCCACGTTCACCGCGATCACGATGTCGGCGCCCATGCGGCGCGCCAGATCCACCGGCAGGTTGTTGACGAGCCCGCCGTCGCCCAGGATGCGGCCCTCGTGCTCCACCGGTGCGAACACGCCGGGCACGCTCATGCTCGAGCGCATGGCCATCGCCAGGTCGCCCGAGTCGAGCTCGACGGCCTGGCCGGTCTCCATGTCGGTGGCCACGGCACGAAAGGGGATCGGCAGCTCGTCGAATCGGGTGACGAGCCGCACCGGCAGGGTGTAGCGCCGCAGCAGCGACTCCAGGCCACGGCTGGAGACGGCGGCCTGCGGCAGCCGCAGTTCGCCGTCGCGCCAGCCGAGCTCGAACGCCGCTGACATGTCGAGGTCCTGATCCTTGCGGCGCTCGGGCAGCTCGCGCCTGTCCACGCGCTGCGAGAACACGGCCGACCAGTCCACCGCCACGAGTTCGCGCTCGATGTCTGCCGCGCGCATGCCGCTGGCGTACAGCCCGCCGATGATCGAGCCCATCGAGGTGCCCACGACCACGTCGGGCCGGATGCCCGAGCGCTCGAGCACCTTGAGCACGCCCACGTGCGCCAGGCCCCGCGCGCCGCCGCCGGAGAGCACGAGGCCGATGCGCGGGCGCTCCGCAGGGGCCGCAGGCGTGCTTCCGGGAGCGGCCCCAGGGGCCTGCGGCTGGGCCGCCGCAAGGCCGCCGGTGAGCCCCCCGAGCAGCCAGGCGAGCATCGCCAGGCCCCGCAGGCGGCAAGCCGCTCGCGCCCTGACTGATGCTGCTGCCTGAAGCATGCGCCGCATTATCGGCGCAGCCAGGAAAAAGGCCCGCGGTTTGTGCCGCGGGCCTTTCGAAAAGAGCCCGCGGCGCGGGCCGCGGGCGTGGTCTCAGGCAGGTGCTGCCTGGGCCGGACTCACATGTCCATGCCCATGCCGCCCATGCCACCCATGCCGCCGCCGCCGGGCATCGGGGGCGTGTCTTCCTTCGGCGCCTCGGCGACCATGGCCTCGGTGGTGAGCATCAGGCTGGCGACCGACGCGGCGTTCTGCAGAGCGGTGCGCGTCACCTTGGTCGGGTCCAGGATGCCCATCTCGATCATGTCGCCGTAGGTGTCGTTGGCGGCGTTGTAGCCGTAGTTGCCCGTGCCCTCGAGCACCTTGTTGACCACCACGCTCGGCTCGGCGCCGGCGTTGGCCACGATCTCGCGCAGGGGCTGCTCGACGGCGCGCATCACGATCTTAATGCCGGCATCCTGATCGTGGTTGTCGCCCTTGAGCGAACCGATGGCCGAGCGGGCGCGCAGCAGCGCCAC
>JBJTVI010000449.1:0-16634 GCA_046081145.1 Rubrivivax sp. | reverse complement strand
CAGAAGCCCCAGGCCGGCCGACACGAGCAGGAACACCAGGTGCGGCATGCCCGGAACCAGGCCCAGCAGACCCACCACGCCGGCGGCCACGCCCAGGGCCTGCGGCGAGTCGAACACCTGGCCGCGGATCTGGGTGCCGATGTCGGCCTCCTTACCCACCCGCGACACCACCATGGCGCTGGCCACGCTGATCAGCAGCGCCGGGATCTGCGCCACCAGCGCGTCGCCCACGGCCAGCGTGACGTAGGACTGCGCGGCCTCGCCGGCGCCCATGCCGTGGCTGGCCATGCCGATGACGAAGCCGCCGACGATGGTGATGAACAGGATCAGCAACCCCGCCATCGCGTCGCCGCGCACGTACTTGCTGGCGCCGTCCATGCTGCCGAAGAAGTCGGCCTCCTCGGCCACCTCGGCGCGGCGCTGGCGCGCCACCTTCTCGTCGATGACGCCGGCGTTGAGGTCGGCGTCGATGGCCATCTGCTTGCCGGGCATCGCATCCAGGGTGAAGCGCGCGCCGACCTCGGCGATGCGCTCGGCGCCCTTGGTGACGACGATGAAGTTGATCACCACCAGGATCGCGAAGACCAGCAGGCCCACCGCGAAGTTGCCCCCGATCAGGAAGTGCCCGAAGGCCTCGATCACCTTGCCCGCGGCGCCGGGGCCGTTGTGGCCCTCCATCAGCACCACGCGCGTGGAGGCGACGTTGAGCGACAGCCGCATCAGGGTCGTGACCAGCAGCACCGCCGGCAGCGCGGCGAAATCCAGCGGCCGCACCATGCTCGCGGCCACCATCATCACCATCAGCGACAGCGCGATGTTGAAGGTGAAGAGCAGGTCCAGCGCCAGGGGCGGCAGGGGCAGCACCATCATCGCCAGGATCAGGACGATGAAGAGCGGCGCCATCAGGCCCTTGGCCAGGGCGGCGCGCGAGCCCAGCAGGGCCTGCATGCGGGGCAGGATGGTGTTCATGCGGTGTCAGTGCGGGCAGCGGCCTCGCCCTCGGCTCGGGCCGGCACGCGCTTGGCGTTCGGGTCCAGGTCCTCGGGCACCTCCACGGTGCGCAGCGGCCCGGGTGCCGGGGCACGGCCACCCATCGAGTTGCGCAGCTGGAACACCCACGCCAGCACCTGAGCCACGGCGGCAAAGAGCGCCGCCGGGATCTCCCGGTCGACCTCCGTGTGGGCATAGAGCGCGCGCGCCAGCGGCGGCTGCTCGAGAACCGGTACGTTGGCCGCGTGCGCGGCGTCGCGGATGCGAAACGCCATCAGGTCGGCCCCCTTGGCCACCACCTTGGGTGCGGCCATGGTCTCGTCGTACTGCAGGGCCACCGCGAAGTGGGTCGGGTTCATCACCACCAGGTTGGCCTTGGGCACCGCGGCGAGCATGCGCCGGTTGGAGGCCTCGCGCATGCGCACCTTGATCTTGGACTTCACCTCGGCGTTGCCCTCGGCGTCCTTGTGCTCGTTCTTGGCTTCCTGGTGGCTCATGCGCAGCTGGCGCATCAGCATGAAGCGCTGCAGCGGCACATCCAGCACCGCCACGAAGCCCAGCGCGATGAGCAGCAGCACGATCCCGCCCCACACCAGGCTGCCGGCAAAGCCCAGCGCCGCCGGCAGCGGCAGGCCCAGCACATGCGTGAAGCGCTCGAAGTTGGCCTGCAGGTAGAGCCACGCCACGATGCCCAGTAGCACCGCCAGCGCGCAGGCCTTGAGCGTCTGGCCCAGCTGCGAGAGCGAGAAGAGCCGCGCCACGCCCGAGATCGGGTCGAACTTGGAGAACTTGGGCTGCAGCGCCTTCCAGGAGAAGTTCCAGCCGCCCGAGCCCACGCTCGCCGCCACACCCGCCAGCAGCATCAGCAGCCCCAGCGGCAGCGCCCCCACCACGAACTGCCAGGTGCCGTCGACCAGCCGGTCACCCATCGCGTGGGGGTTCGCCAGCGTGGTGGCGTCGAACTTGAGCTGCCGCGCCAGCACGCCGCGCAGCCACTGCACCACCTGCGGTGCCGTCACGACGATGGCCAGCCCGCCAATGAAGCACGCCGCGAAGTGCCCGAGGTCGCGCGAGCGCGCGACCTGGCCCTCCTCGCGGGATTTCTGGATCTTCCGCTGTGAGGCGGGTAGTTGTTTGTCCTGGGCGCTGTCAGCCATGGCGATGGGCCCTCGAAAAGGGCTCGCCGATGGTGCCTCAGCGCCTCCTGGGCGGGCGCGCGAACAAGGGGGCTTTCACCCCGGATTTCGTCCCGGTGCGACCCCCACCGGCACGGTGGCAGCCGAAGGCACCGGCGTGGGTGCGGCCGGGCGCACCGGCTCCACCCAGGCGGGCCGCGGTGCCGGCGCGGGCGCGGGCGCGGCGGCGGCCGTCTGTTGAGTGGCCTCCCCGCCGATGATCTCGCTGCCCAGGCCCTTTTGCAGCCGCTCCTCCGCATCGCGGGTGAGCACCGAGATGCTGATGCGCCGGTTGATGGCTGCCGTGGAGTCGGAGAGGTTCAGGGGCTGGCTGGCGGCCAGGCCCAGCACCCGCATCACGCGCTCGTCGCTCAGGCCGGCCGCATGCAGTTCGCGCCGCGATGCGTTGGCCCGGTCGGCCGAGAGCTCCCAGTTGCCGTAGCCCGTGCCCCCGCCCTGGTAGGGGGTGGAGTCGGTGTGCCCCTCGAAGACCAGGCGGTTGGGCACCTTCACCAGGGCCACGCCGATCTCGCGCAGCAGGTCGCGCATGTAGGGCTGCACCACCGCGCTGCCGCTGGCAAACATCGGCTTGCCCTCGTCGACGATCTGGATGCGCAGGCCCTCGGGCGTCATCTCGAGCTTGATCTGTGCGCCCAGCGTGGCGAGGTTCGGGTTCTCGGAGATGCGCTTGGCCACCTCCGCCTTGAGCTCCTCGAGCCGGACGCGCTCGGCGCGCGCCTGCTCGGCGCGGAACTGGTGCAGGTTGATGGTCTCGCGCTTGGCATCCTGGTCGCCGCGCTTGACCTGGCCCACGGCGCGGGAGAGATCGGTGCCGCCGCCGCGGATCACGTGCGAGGAATCGCCCGAGCCCGAGCCCCCGAGCATCGAGACCTTCAGCGGCGAGTTGAAGTAGTCGGCAATGCCCTTGCGATCGCCCTCGGTGGTGCTGCCCAGCAGCCACATCAGCAGGAAGAAGGCCATCATCGCCGTGACGAAGTCGGCGTAGGCGATCTTCCAGGCGCCGCCGTGGTGGCCGTGCGCACCCTTCTTGATGCGCTTGACGATGATCGGCTGGAGCTTGCCGTCCTTGGCCATGGCTACTTCTTGCCCTTCACCTGCTTCTCGAGTTCCAGGAAGGTGGGGCGATCGGACGAGTAGAGCACCTTGCGCCCGAACTCCACCGCCACCGCCGGCGAGTAACCCTGCATGCTCGCCAGCAGCGTCACCTTGATGCACTGGAAGGACTTGCCCCCCTCATCGACCTTCTGCTCGAGCAGCCCGGCCAGCGGCTCGACGAAGCCGTAGGCCAGCAGCACCCCGAGGAAGGTGCCCACCAGCGCCGAGCCGATCATCCCGCCCAGCACCGAGGGCGGCTGGCCCACCGAGCCCATGGTGTTGACCACGCCCAGCACCGCCGCCACGATGCCGAAGGCCGGCAGGCCACCGGCCATGCGCTGCAGTGCGGCCACCGGCGCGTGCGCCTCGTGGTGGTGGGTGTCGATCTCGCTGTCCATGAGCGATTCGATCTCGTGTGCATTGAGGTTGCCCGAGACCATCATGCGCATGTAGTCGGTGACGAACTCCATGATGTGGTGGTCCGCCAGGATGGCCGGGTAGCGCTTGAAGACGCCCGACTTCTCCGGCTCCTCGACATCCGATTCGATGGCCATCAGGCCCTCCTTGCGGGCCTTCTGCAGGATGTCGTAGAGCAGCGAGAGCAGCTCCATGTAGTGCTGCTTGTTGAGCTTGCTGCCCTTGAAGCACTGCCTCAGGCCCGCCATCGTGGCCTTGATCACGCCCATCTGGTTGTTCACCAGGAAGGCGCCGATGGCGGCGCCGAAGATGGTGGTGAGCTCGAAGGGCAGCGCCTTGAGCACCACGCCGATGTTGCCGCCGTGGGCGATGAACACGCCAAACACGCACCCGAGGGCAACCGTCCAGCCGATGATGACGAACATGTTGTGTCTTTCGTCCCTGCGCCTGCCGGCGCACCGCGGCGCCGGACGTCTGCTTTATCGGCTCCCCGGCGCCGGGGTTGAGGCCGCCGTGGCGGCCTTCGGGATCAGATGAGCGCGATGAGCCGCGCGTGCGCCGGGCGCACCTTGATGCGGGTGCGGTTGACCGAGCTCTTGACCGCAAAGCGCGGCAGCGCCGTGTCGCGCAGGATCGGCTCGCCCAGCGGCGCGCCGGTGGAGGTGACGAGGCTGGCCACCAGCGGCAGGTTGGCACGCTTGCCGCGCGAGACCACCACGCCGAGCTCGCCCGAGGTGAGCTCCACGAAGCTGCCCGGCGGGTACAGGCCGAGCGCCTTGATCAGCGCCTGGCCGAAGAGGTCGGGCCGCCCGTCCGGGCCGATGCAGGCCTCCTTGGCGGCGCGCACCGGCGACATCGGCGGGCGCACGCGCCGGCGGCTCATCTTGGCGGTGAAGATGTCGACGCGGCGCAGCAGCCGCGCCACCTGAAACTCCAGCGGCAATTCGGCAATCACCTCGCCGGGCTGCTCGGGCGCGTGGTGCTGGCGGACCGCCTCGAGCCACACGGGGTCGCTCACGCCGGCGTGCTGCAGCAGTTCCACCGCCCGCTCCGGGTGGGCGTCGATCTGCTCGCGCATCTGCTCGGTGGGGGTGAGGTCGGCCTCGGCCAGCAGATCCTGCAGCCGCGACATCGAGACGTTCATCGTCAGCGCCGCGCTGCCCGCGGCGACGCACTGCTCCGGGCTCCAGCCCAGGATCTCGCCGGCGCGCTCCATCACGAGCATGGTGAGCAGCGCGTGGCGGCTCGAGTAGCTCGTCACCGTGTCGCCACAGGTGTAGACGAGGTAGTAGAGGCAAGCATCTGCCCGCCGCTGGGCCAGTTGGCGCGCCCGCGCCTGCACCGCCTGCGCCTGCTCCAGCCAGGGCTCGCCGGGCTGCACATCGCGCAGGGCGCTATCCAGGGCCGAGACGATCTCCTCCCACTGGTCGGGCAGCGGGGCGCTGACACGCGGGTCCGCCGCCGACTGGGCGATCTGCTTGGGCTGCGCGCTGGCCACCGCGCCGAGCGTGCCGTTGCGCCGCAGCGCCTCGTCCACCGCGGCGCCCATGCGCCGCTCCCAATCCGCCACCTCCTGGGCGTCGGCGTAGACGTCGTCGGCGAGGATTTCCTGCAGACGGTCGGGGCTGCTGATCGATTGGCCGGCCGACAGCAGCAGCCGGCCCTCCTCCGCATACAGGCCAAAGGGCAGCGCCTGGTTCAGCGTCAGGCGCTCGCGATCGAAGGGGACCAGTTTCTTCAACGCTCGATACTCCAGGCCTTCAGGCGGCCATGACCATCCGGAGCCCGGCGGGAAGGGCCCCGTGTCAGGGGGAGATCGGCGGATCGGCGGGAAACTTGAGGCCGGCGTAACGCGATACGAGCATCATGCAACGGCTCGCACCGATTTGGTGCGCCTCTAGACGTCCAGCGCCTCGGCCCGGTAGCCGCCCATCTGCAGCGCGCCCTCGGTGCGGCCCTTGCCGGCGCGTGCCGGCGGGTTGCACAGGCCGCACACGTAGTGGCGCGCGATCTCGTGCGGATGCGTCACGAAGTGGCCGCCGCAGCAGGAGCACTTGGTCATCGTGAGCATGCCGTTGTCGGCGAACTTCACCAGGCGCCAGGCACGGGTGAGCGAGAGCATCGGCTCCAGCGCCTGCACCTTCACCTCCTCGAGGTAGAGCTTGTAGGCCTTGATGACCGCGTCGATCTCCTCCAGCGCGGAGGACTTGTTCAGGTACTCGTGGATGTTCAGGAAGAGGCTGGCGTGGATGTTGGGCTGCCAGGTCATGAACCAGTCGGTGGAGAACGGCAGCTGCCCCTTGCTCGGGCTCTTGCCCGCCACTTCCTTGTACAGGCGCAGCAGCCGCTCGTAGCTCAGATCCGTCTCGCTCTCGAGCACCTGGAGCCGCGCCCCGAGGTGGATCAGTTCGACCGCGCGTTCGATCTGGCGGGCTTCGTCGAGGATGCTCTTGGTGCGGGGCATGGTCGTTCGTCCGGTGTGCGGTGGGTGGGGGAGTCGGCGGGCCGCTCAGGCCGCTTCCTGGTGGCGCCCGGCCATCAGGATGCTGGCGTGCAGGCGCTTGACGCTGTCGCTCGAGCTCGAGGCCTTGCCGTGGTTGGTGAGCAGGCCCCAGACGATGTCGTCATCCATGCGGAAGCGGCACAGCAGCTGATTGCCGCCGGCGATCTTCATGATCTGCGCCGGGGTGAGCGTGGCCAGCAGCGTGGCCGTGTCCTCGCTGATGCCCAGCCGGAACAGCGCCTGCTCGCGGTCCTGGCGGATGAGGTTCTGGGCGAGCATCAGGTAGGAGAGGTTGGCTTCCCTGATCTCGTCGAGCATCTGTTCGTTGGTCATTTGGTTTCTCCGTCTGTTCCGGCGATCGATCTTTCGATCTGGCTGCTGTTGGCCGTTCGTTTCGGCGTGGAATGAACTCTATCCACCGCCCCATCGCGCAAACAGCCGTGAGCATCCTCAACTTGAGTCGGCCACCTTCCATTGGGGCTGTCAGGCAAATTCCTACAGCGGCGTCGGCCGTGCAGGCGCCCGCCCCCCGCCCTGCCCCTCACCGCCGAGGCGCAAGGCCGGTGCATTTCCGCCCTTTGCCGCGCCGGCCGCAGCCTAGGATGCCGTGCATGCTCGACCCACTCTCACCCCCCGTGCACCGCGTGGCGCTCGTCGTCATCGCGCGCAACGAGGCCGCGCGCATCGAGCGCCTGCTGCGCAGTGTGGCGCCGTGGGTGGATGAGATGGTGGGGCGTGACACCGGCTCCACCGACGAGACCGCACGGCTCGCGCGCGAGGCCGGCGCGCGCGTGGGGCACTTCAACTGGTGCGACGATTTCGCCGCCGCGCGCAACGCCGCGCTCGATCTGGCCGGTGCCGATTGGCACCTCGTGCTCGATGCCGACGAATGGCTCGTGGAGGGTGGCCCCTTCCTCAAGGAGCTCAAGGGCCTGAGGCCCGACTTCGTCGGCACCGTGCGCCTGGAGAACCACTCCGGGCCCGAAGGCAGCGTGCGCACCGTGGATCGCCTCACCCGGCTCCTGCCCGGGCCCGTGCGCTACGAGGGCACCGTGCACGAGCAGCCCGCACACGCCCTGCCCGGCCGCGCCACCCCGCTGCACGTGGAGCACGACGGCTACCTGCCCGCGGCACTCGTGGCCAAGCACGGCCGCAACCGCCGGCTGCTGCGCGAGGCCGTGGCCGTCTCCCCCGAGGACCCCTACCTCTGGTACCAGCTCGGCAAAGACGCCTCCGTCTACGACGAATACGCGCAGGCCGAGGAAGCCTTTGCCCAGGCGCGGCTGCGCATGACCGGGCAGGAGCCCTGGCTCACCGACCTGGTGGTGCGGCGCCTGCACGGCCTCACGCGGCTCGGGCAGCACGAGCAGGGCCTGGATCTGGCGCTGGCCGAGGAGCCCGGATGCGGCGGCTCACCCGACTTTCACTTTGCCTGCGGCGGCCTGTTCCTGGATTGGACAGGACGCGCCCCCGAGCAGGCCGTGGCGCTGCTCGAATCGGCCGAGGAGAGCTGGCGGCGCTGCCTGGCGATCGGGGAGCGGCCGGATATCCCGGGAGCCGTGCTGGGGCGCGGGGGGGTGCTGGCGGCGTTCAATCTGGCGTTGGTGTGTGAGGGGACGGGGCGCCCGGGCGAGGCCCAGGCGCTACGGGCCCGATACGGACTGGGCCGCCCGACACCGGCCACCTTGGGCACCTCCCGCTGAGACCAGGGCAAATTGGCCGGCAATCCGCACTGATTTCAGCCGAAGGCCTGTCTGCCGGATCCGCACACTCGCAGACATCGCGTCTCAACCTGCCCAGGACCACCATGCGTGACCAGTCCATTCTCATCACCGGGGGAACCGGCTCCTTCGGACGTGCCCTGGTCCGGACCATTCTTCAGCGTTGGCCCGATGTCAGGCGGATCGTCGTCTTCTCCCGCGACGAGTTCAAGCAGTTCGAGATGGCCCAGCAGTTTCCGGCCAGCAAGTACCCGCAGATGCGCTTCTTCATCGGTGATGTGCGGGATGCACAGCGGCTGCGCCGTGCCATGGAGGGCATCGACATCGTGGTCCATGCCGACGCCATGAAGCAGGTGCCCGCCTCCGAGTACAACCCCTTCGAGTGCATCAAGACCAACGTGCTGGGCGCGCAAAACGTCATCGAGGCCTGCCTGGACAGCCAGGTACGGCGTGTCGTCGCCCTTTCCACCGACAAGGCGGCTGCACCGATCAACCTGTATGGCGCCACCAAGCTGTGCAGCGACAAGCTATTCGTGGCGGCGAACAACGTGCGCGGGTCGCGAGACCTTCGATTCTCAGTGGTGCGCTACGGCAATGTGCTGGGCAGCCGCGGATCCGTCATCCCGTTCTTCCTGGACCGTCGCGAACAGGGCGAACTGCCCATCACGGACCCGGCGATGACGCGATTCAGCATCTCGCTGCAGCAGGGGGTAGACATGGTCCTCTGGGCGATCGATCGGGCCTGGGGCGGCGAGATCCTCGTGCCCAAGCTGCCGAGCTACCGCATCACCGATGTGGCGGAGGCCGTCGCGCCACAGGCCCGTCAACGCGTCGTGGGCGTACGCCCGGGCGAGAAGATCCACGAGGAAATGATCACCGCCAGCGACAGCCCGAACACGGTCGACCTGGGTGATTATTACGCCATCCTGCCATCGAGCCCCGAGTTCAGCATCGACGACTATTGCGCGCGGATGGAGGCCAGTCGGGTGCAGTCCGGCTTCTGCTACGACAGCGGCAGCAACGAGGAGTTCCTCAGTGTTCCGCAGCTGCGCGCGATGATCGAGCAGCACGTCGAGCATCCGCAGGTCGCCCGGCACTGAGGCGGGCCCGCAGCCGCTCCGGTCATGTCCACGCTCACCCTGGTCCTGGGATCGACTGGCCTGCTGGGCCAGGCCCTGATGCGGGCGGCCCGTGCAAAAGGCCACCGCGTCCAGGGTGTGGCACGACACGAGGCAGCCACAGGCATCAAGGCGGACCTATCTGACCCCTCCGCAGTCGCCGCGATTCTCGATCGCCATGACCCGGCAGTCATCATCAACGCCGCGGCCCAGACCGACCTGGGAGCCTGCGAATCGGCCTCTGGCCTGGCCTGGCGCATCAACACCGCGCTGCCCGGCCTGCTTGCCACCTGGTGTTCCACGAGCGGCGCGCGCCTCGTGCATGTCTCCACCGATCACTATTACTGCGGTGACGCCAACACGCTGCATGGCGAGGACGACGCCGTGACGCTTGTCAACGACTACGCACGCCAGAAGTTCTGCGCCGAGGCGCTGGTGTCCAACTGCCCTCGCTCGCTCGTGGTGCGCACGAACATCGTGGGCGTGCGGGCGTGGAAGGACCGGCCCACCTTTGCCGAATGGGCCTTCTCCGCCCTGCGCAGCGGTCAGCCCTTCCCGGCCTTCGTGGACATGTGGACCTCCAGCATCGACGCCGACTCGCTGGCCGCCACAGTGCTTGACCTGAGCTCAGGCAGTGTCTCGGGCCGGCTCAACATCGCCACGCGCACGGCTTGCAGCAAGCGTGATCTGATCGTCGCCCTTGCCGAGGCGACCGGGCTCGACGCCAGGCTCGCCCAACGAGCTTCGGTGCGCGGGCTCGCCGGGCCGCGGCGGGCCAACGCCCTCGGTCTGGACGTCTCGCGTGCCGAGGCGCTGCTGGGGTGCCGCCTGCCCGACACCGAACTCGTCGTGCAGCGATTGGCGCACTCACTCCTGGAGGATTGCCATGCAAGCTGATCCCGTCATTCGAATCGGCGCGCGCCGCGTCTGCCTGGACGCTCCGAGCTACTTCATCGCCGATATCGCCGCCAACCACGATGGCAGCCTGGAGCGTGCGCAGGAGCTGATCTGGCTCGCCCGCGAGGCCGGCGCCGATTGCGCGAAGTTCCAGCACTTCAAGGCCGAGAAGATCGTCTCCGACTCCGGCTTCAAGGCTCTGGGCGCCCGCCAGGGCCACCAGGCGCGCTGGAGCAAGCCAGTCTTCGACGTCTACCGCCAGTACGAACTCAACCGCGAATGGAACACGGCATTGGCCGCCACCGCGCGCGAGGCCGGGATCGATTTCATGACCACCCCCTACGACGACGAGGCGGTGACGAGCGTGGACCCTTTGGTGGACGCCTGGAAGATCGGCTCGGGTGACATCACCTGGACGCGCTTCATCACGCGGGTCGCGCGCACAGGCAAGCCCATTTTGCTGGCCACCGGAGCGAGCACCCTGGAAGACGTCGACCGAGCCGTGCAGGCCGTCATGGGCGTCCACCCGAAACTCGTGCTGATGCAGTGCAACACGAACTACACCGGCTCGCTGGAGAACTTCCGCTTCATCAACCTCGGTGTGCTTCGCACCTACGCCGAGCGCTACCCGGGAGTGGTGCTGGGCTTGTCGGATCACTCCGCGGGCCACGCCGCGGTGCTCGGCGCGATCGCGCTCGGTGCACGGGCCATCGAGAAGCACTTCACGGACGACAACGGCCGCGAGGGGCCGGATCACTCCTTCGCCATGAACCCGCGCACCTGGAAGGAGATGGTCGACCGCAGCCGTGAACTCGAGGCGGCCCTTGGCGACGGCATCAAGCGGGTCGAGGAAAACGAGCGCGAGACGGCCGTGCTGCAGCAGCGCTGTCTGCGCGCGGCACGCGCGCTCCCTGCGGGGCATCTCCTCACCCCGGCTGACGTGGAGGTCCTGCGGCCCGCGCCGGATGGCGCACTGCGCCCCTGGCAGCAGACCCTGGCAATCGGCCGTCGTCTGCGTACCGCCGTCGGCTCGGGCGACGCACTGTTTGCGGAGCACCTTAACTCCCCCGTTGAGGTGCCGCACGAGGCGCTGCAACCGCTCGAGGCGCTGGCGCCGTGATCAGCGGCCGGTTCACGGGCCTCAGGGCCATCGAGCCGGGCGACCTGGATGCCCTGCTGGCTTGGCGCAACCAGCCGCACCTGCGACGTTACTTCCGCGAGTACCGGGAACTCAATCGCGTGCAGCAGCAGGCGTGGTTCGAGTCGAAGGTCAACGCCGACCCCACCACGCGCATGTTCGCCATCCAGGAGCTCGACACGGGCCGCCTGCTTGGCGCATGCGGCGTGTGCTACATCGACTGGGTCAACCGCAGTGCCGACTTCTCCATCTACATCGGTGCCGACGATCTGTACATCGACGACCGGCTGGCTCCGGATGCAGCCTTGGCCCTGATCGGCTACGGCTTCGGCGAGCTCGGGCTGAATCGCCTGTGGAGCGAAATCTACGCTTTCGACGACGCCAAGCGCCGGTTCTTCGCTCAGCTCGGGTTCGCGCTGGATGGGCGTCATCGGCACACCCACTGGGCCGAGGGCGCCTGGCATGACTCACTCTTCTACAGCCTGCTGGCCAGCGATCCCAGGCCCGCACCCGCCTGACCCCCAAGCGCCCTTTTGACCATGGCATTCAACCTCGCCGTCATCCCAGCCCGCGGCGGCAGCAAGCGCATCCCACGCAAGAACGTCAAGGCCTTTGGCGGTCGGCCGATGATCGCGTACGCCATCGAGGCGGCTCTTGATTCGTGCCTGTTCGAGCAGGTGGTCGTAAGCACGGAGGATGACGAGATCGCCGAAGTTGCCCGGCGCCATGGGGCGAGTGTCCCGTTTCGACGCCCGGCTGACCTGGCCGACGACCAGACGGTCACCGTGCCGGTGATCGCACACGCGGTACACTGGTACGCCGAGCAAGGAAAGCTCCCGGACGCGGCCTGCTGCATCTATCCCTGCGTGCCTCTGCTGCGAGCCCAGGATCTGCGTGACGCTCATGCCCTGTTCCAGGCGCGGCAAGCAGCGTACGTCTATCCAGTGGTGGCCTTCCACAGCTCGCCCTGGCGCGCCATGACGATGCCGCACGAAGCGCCCATGCAGTTCGTGCACCCGCAGTACGAACTTACGCGGACACAGGACCTGCCCCGGTGCTACTTCGACGCCGGGCAGTTCTACTGGGGTCAAGCCCAGGCATGGCTCGACGGGCTTCGCATGCACAGCAACGGCCACGGCTGGGAGATCGAGGGGCACCGCATCGTCGATATCGACACCCCGGCCGACTGGGTGCGCGCCGAGCTCTACGCAAGAGCCCTGGCGCTGGCCGAGCAGGAAGCGTCCCCGGATTGAGCGGCCCGCCACCCTCATTTCCCGCGATTTCGAAGGAGGGGCGACGGTAGTCTCCAGGGCATCTCATCCGGGAGCCCTGCCCCATGACCCAGAAGACCCTCGCCCGACCGGGAGCCTTCACCCACCTGGTGGATCGGCCCGACGCGGCCGCCGGCCCGGCCGACAAGCCCTTCCCGCATCTGCGCTACTGCGTGCGTTGCTGCATACCGCAAACGCAGGAAGGGGTTGTTTTCGACGAGCTTGGCGTGTGCCAGGCCTGCCAGAGCGCCGAACAGAAGATCCACATCGACTGGACCGAGCGCGAGAAGGTGCTGCGCGGCATTCTCGAGACGGCCAGATCGCGCGCCGGCCACAACTACGACTGCATCATCCCCATCAGCGGAGGCAAGGACAGCACCTTCCAGCTGCACGTGCTGACCAAGGTCTATGGCATGAAGCCGCTGGCCGTGACCTTCAGCCACAACTGGTTCAGCGAGACCGGCTGGTACAACCTGCAAAACTCCCTGGAGCAGTTCAACGTGGACCACGTCATGTTCACGCCCAACCGCTCACTGGTGAACCGCCTGGCACGGCATTCGCTGGCCGGGATCGGCGACTCCTGCTGGCACTGCCACGCTGGCGTCGGCGCCTTTCCGCTGCAGGCGGCGGTGCGCTTCAACATCCCGCTGCTCATCTGGGGGGAGAGCATCGCCGAAAGCTCCGGGCGCGCGAGCTATCTCAACCCCGTTCGGAAGTTCGACCGGGAGTACTTCACCAAGGTCAGCGCGAAGCTGCGGCCAGACCAGATGGTGCGCGACGACGTGAGCGAGCGGGACCTCTATCCCTTCAACGTTCCGAGCGCCGAGGAGTGCGAGCGCGTGGGCGTGTTCGGCTTGCACCTGGGCGACTACCTCTTCTGGGACGATGAGCGCCAGACAGAGTTCGTGCGCGATACCTACGGCTGGCGCGAAACCCAGGTCGAGGGCAGCTTCAAGCGCTACAAGAGCGCCGAGTGCATCATGCCCGGCGTCCACGACCTGGCCTGCTACGTCAAGCGCGGCTACGGGCGCGCGACCTTTCATGCAAGCGTGGATGTGCGCGCAGGCCTGCTCAGCCGGGATGAGGCTTGGGAGCTGATCCGCGAGAACGACGGCGTGCGCCCGGAAGGGTTGGATTACTACCTGAAGATCACCGGCATGACCGAGGAGGAGTTCTTCGCCACGCTGGAGAAGCACCGCCGGCCCGAACTCAAGAACACGGTCATCCCGATCTACCCGAAGTCCGCGCGCAACGAGGAGGAGCTGCTGCCCCATCCGCAACAGTTGCAGCGCAAGTTCGGCACCTACAAGACCTGAGGAGCGGCCCATGCACGATATGGTGGACTTCAGGCACTCCAGCATCGGGCAGTTGCATGCCCAGCTGCGCCAGTACCGCATCACACCTCACGATATCGCCCACGCCTGCGTGGCGGCACAGGCGCGCACCGAGCCAGCCTGCCAGGCCTGGGTGTGCTTCGACCCGGATCGGCTGTTCAAGGGCGCCGACGAGACGGCACAGCGGCTGGCCCGCGGCGAACCTGTGCGTCTGCTCGAGGGGATCCCGGTAGGTGTGAAGGACATCTTCAACACAGCGGACTTTCCCACCCAGATGGGCAGCCCGCTTTGGGCAGGCTTCCGGCCCGGCAACGATGCGCGCTCGGTATTCCACGTCAAGCGTGCCGGCGGCCTTGTGCCGGGCAAGACCGTGACAGCCGAGTTCGCGGTGCACACGCTGGGCAAGACGCTCAACCCCTGGGCGCGCGATCGCACACCCGGTACCAGCAGCAGTGGCTCGGCTGTGGCGGTCGCCGTGGGTGCCGTACCTGCAGCGCTGGGCACGCAGACGGCGGGCAGCATCATCCGGCCTGCCAGCTTTTGCGGTGTCTGGGGCATGAAGCCCTCCTTTGGGCTCATCCCGCGCACCGGGATGCTCAAGACCACCGACAGCCTGGACACTGTGGGCTTCTTCGCCGGCCACGCCAGCGATCTTCGGCCCCTTCTCGATGCGCTGCGCGTTCATGGCCGCGACTATCCACTCTCGGAGCGTGCCCTCTCGGACGAGATTCGACAACACCCCGCACGCAACCGGCCATGGCGGGTAGGCGTGGTTCGCCCCCACGTGTGGCAACACGCGCCCGCCTACGCCCGTCAGGCGCTGGCCGCATGGCTCGAGCGCCTGGGGCGTGACGGCCGCTACGAGCTGCACGAGGCCGAGCTCGCGCCGTCGATGCAGGAAAGCCACGCCGTGCATGCCACCATCTACAACCGGGCGCTGGCCTACTACTTCAAGGAAGAGTACCGCAAGGCCGAGCTCGTGAGCCCGGTGATGCGCGAGCTCATCGAAGCCGGAAACCAGGTCTCTCCGCAGCAGTACGTACAGGCGCTGGACAGGCAGGTGGCGCTGGCGCGCGAGATGGAGAACTTCATGCAGCGCGTCGACCTGATCGTGACGCTCTCCACCGCTGGCGAGGCTCCCCTTCGCGGTGTGGAGGAGCATCCAGACTCCGCCCTCATGTGGACTCTCACGCAGCTGCCCTCCATCAGCGCGCCGGTGTTCCGCTCCCCGCGCGGCCTGCCGTTCGGGCTGCAGCTGGTGGCCCGCCGGTACAACGACCCGATGCTGATCGATTTCATCCAGGAGGCGGTGCAGCGTGGGCTGCTGCCAGCCACCAGCTTCGAGCAGCTCTACGGAGCGCCCGTCGCCACAGTCGAGCCGCTCAGCGAGCTGGCCGAAGCAGCCTGAGGCCGCGGCTGTGCGGCGGGTGCTCATCCTGGGCTGCGGCAACATTGCCGGTGGCTTCGACATGCATCGCTGCCCGTCTCAGCCCGCTCTCACGCATGCGGGCGCGTACGCCCGAGACGGCAGGTTCCAGGTCGTGGCCTGCGTGGAGCCCGACGCGTCGCGCCGCGAGGCCTTCATGCAGCGCTGGTCCGTGCCGCAGGGGTACGCAAGCCCGGAAGAATTGCTTGCCGCCTGCCGACCAGGAAGCTTTGAGGTGGTGAGCGTGTGCGCTCCCACGGGCACACACGCCGAGCAGGTGCAGGCCGCCCTGAAGCTCGCCCCGCGGCTCGTGTTTTGCGAAAAGCCGCTGGCCACCTCGCTGGTACAGGCGCAGGCGATCGTCCAGGCCTGCGAAGACGCTGACGTTCCCCTGGCCGTCAACCACTCCCGCCGGTGGGCACCCGATGTTCAAAGGCTCGCCGTCGAGCTGCGCAGCGGCACCTGGGGTGAGGTCCGCCAGGCCACCGGCATCTACAACAAGGGCGTGCTGAACAACGGCAGCCACCTCGTCGACCTGCTGCGCATGCTGCTGGGCGAGCTGCACCTCGTGCATGCCGGGCAGGCCTGCACCGACCACGCCCTGGACGATCCCAGCGTACCGGCCGCCCTGGAGAGCGCAGGCGGGGTACCGATTCAGCTGTGCACCGCCCATGCAGGCGACTACGCCCTGTTCGAGCTGCAGCTCGTCACCTCGCGCGGCGTCATCACGATGGAAGACGGGGGCCTGAACTGGCGGGTGAGACGCGTCACCGACAGCCCTGTCTTCAGCGGCTACCGCAGCCTGGATGCCGGCTCGGTCCTGCCCGGCCGATACCTCGAGTCGATGCAGCGGGCCGTGGCCAACCTGCACGATCACCTCGAGCACGGCACGAGCCTCGCGTGTACCGGCAGCGACGCCCTGGCGGCGCAGCGGCTGTGCGATCGCATCCGACGCGAGGCGCGCCCCGCCTCTACCACCCCATCCCTGCTGGAAGCCTGAAGATGAACCCTCACGAGACCCTTGCCGTCCTCGGTGGACGCCCCGCCATCGAGCACCCGATGACACCGCCCGCCGCGATGGATGAGGAGGACGTACAGGCCGTCACCTCCGTGATCCGCAACGGCGTTCTTTCGGGCTACATCGGGGCGCCGGGCGAGGCCTTTCTCGGCGGGCCGCGCGTGCGTGCCTTCGAGCGTCAATGCGAGTCCTTCTTCGGGGTGCGCCACGCCGTGGCCGTGAACTCCTGGACGAGCGGCCTCGTGTGTGCGGTCGGGGCCATCGGCCTGGAGCCGGGCGACGAGGTGATCACCACTCCATGGACCATGGCGGCCACCGCTACCGCCGTGCTGCACTGGGCCGGCATACCGGTCTTTGCCGACATCGACCCGTTGACCTACAACATCGATCCTCGGAGCGTCGAGCGCCTCATCTCGCCGCGCACCCGTGCCGTCATCGCCGTCGACATCTTCGGTCAGAGTGCCGACATGCGCGCGCTGCGCGAGGTATGCGACCGGCACGGCCTGAAGC
>JBJTVI010000448.1:0-8843 GCA_046081145.1 Rubrivivax sp. | reverse complement strand
TCTTGCCCGAACCGGTCACGCCCAGCAGCGTCTGGTACAGCAGCCCGTCGCGCACGCCTTCCACGAGCCCCTGGATGGCAGCGGGCTGGTCACCCGCCGGCGCATAGGGCTGAAAGAGCTGGAACGGGCTGTCGGGAAAGCCGATGAACTCGCCGGCCGGGGCGGGCTCGGGCAAGCCTGCGGCGGGCTCGGCCATGCCGGACTCGGGACGGGGGGCGGCAGCGGCGGGGCGGCCGCGCGGGGGGGCGGAGGTGGGCATCGGGGTGGGGTCGGGGGGTCCTAGAATGGGTGCCTTGCGCGGGGACCACCCGCCAGCGTAACCCAGCCGGGCGCGCCGCGCGGTGGCCGTGGCGATGCGGACGGCCACCGGCCAGCAGCTGGCCGGCGGCCTCGGCCCGGCCCAACCAGGCCCGGGCCAGCCCCGTCTGCAGACCCCGCCGTGCTCCAGCCGCCTCCCGACGCCTCCACCCCCTTCCAGCGAGCAACCGATGTCCCTCTTTGCTTCCGTGCAGATGGCCCCGCGCGACCCGATCCTGGGCCTGACCGAGCAGTTTGCCGCCGACACGCGGCCCGACAAGGTCAACCTCGGCGTGGGCATCTACCTCGACGAGCAGGGGCGGCTGCCGCTGCTCGGGTGCGTGGCGGCTGCCGAGCAGCAACTCCTGGCCGCCGCGCGCCCGCACGGCTACCTGCCCATCGATGGCATCGCCGCCTACGACCAGGCGGTCCGGCACATGGTCTTCGGCGGGCCGGACAACCCGGCGGTGGCCGCCGGCCGCATCGCCACCGTGCAGGCCGTGGGCGGCACCGGCGGGCTCAAGATCGGGGCGGATTTCCTGCGCCGCCACGGGCCCGGCTCGCGGGTGCTGATCAGCGACCCGAGCTGGGAGAACCACCGCGCGCTCTTCACCGCGGCCGGCTTCGAGGTGGCGGCCTACCCCTACTATGACCCCGCCACGCGCGCCGTGGACTTCGAGGCGATGCTGGCGACGCTGCGTGCGGCCGAACCCGGGACGGTCGTCGTGCTGCACGCCTGCTGCCACAACCCGACGGGCTGCGACCTCACGCCCGCGCAGTGGGAGACGGTGGTCCGGACCGTTGGCCAGGCGCGGCTGGTGCCCTTCCTGGACATGGCCTACCAGGGCTTCGGCCAAGGCATTGCCGAAGACGGGGCGCCCGTGATGCGCTTCCTCGAGAGCGGGCTGGACTTCCTCGTGGCGACCTCCTTCTCCAAGAGCTTCTCGCTGTATGGCGAGCGCGTGGGGGCGCTGAGCGTGGTGTGTGGCGATGCCGACGAGACCGCGCGGGTGCTGTCGCAGCTCAAGATCGTGGTGCGCACCAACTACTCCAACCCGCCCACCTTCGGCGCGCAGGTGGTGACGACCGTGCTCACCTCGCCGGCGCTGCGACGGCAATGGGAGGAGGAGCTCGCCGCGATGCGCCTGCGCATCCGCGCCATGCGCGAGGCCCTGGTGGCCGGCCTTGAGGCTGCCGGGGCGCAGCAGGACATGTCCTTCATCCGGCGCCAGGTCGGCATGTTCAGCTACTCGGGGCTGAGCACGCCGCAGATGCAGCGTCTGCGCGGGGAGTTCGGCGTCTACGGCACCGACAGCGGCCGCATCTGCGTGGCGGCGCTGAACCTGGCCAACCTCGACCGGGTCGTGCGGGCGATCGTCAGCGTGCTGTAGCGCGCAGGGCGCAACATTTGCTGCGTTGCAGCATGGGGTGTGGCACATTCACACTTTTCTTGCTTGCGTACACGCCGTCGGATTGAGCAGGCGCATCCGGCTGCCTCACACTCGGTGGCCTGAACCGCCCGGAACCCGAACATGCTGTACCAGCTCTACGAGACCCAGCGCGCCATGCTGGCTCCGTTCTCCGAGTTCGCAAGTGCCTCGGCCAAGCTCTACACCCACCCGCTCTCGCCCCTGGCGCACACGCCGATGGCCCAGCGCGTGGCCGCCGGGCTCGACCTGATGCACCGGCTGGCCAAGGAGTACGAGAAGCCGGCCTTCGGCATCGGCAGCGTGACGGTGGGTGGCATCGAGGTGGCGGTGCAGGAGCAGGTGCCCCTGGCCAAGCCCTTTTGCCGGCTGCTGCGCTTCAAGCGCTTCACCGACGACCCGCGCGCGCTCGCGCAGATGAAGAGCCAGCCCACGGTCCTGGTGGTGGCGCCGTTGTCGGGCCACCACTCGACGCTCCTGCGCGACACGGTGCGCAGCCTGCTGCACGACCACAAGGTCTACATCACCGACTGGGCCGACGCGCGCATGGTCCCCACCGAGGAGGGCGTCTTTCACCTCAACGACTACATCGGCTACGTGCAGGAGTTCATCGGGCACATCGGCGAGCACGTGCACGTGATCTCCGTGTGCCAGCCCACCGTGCCGGTGCTGGCCGCAGTCTCGCTGCTGGCCAGCACGGGGGCAGCCACGCCGCGCACCATGACGATGATGGGGGGCCCGATCGACGCCCGCCGCTCCCCCACGGCCGTCAACAACCTGGCGATGAACAAGAGCCTGTCGTGGTTCGAGCACAACGTGATCTACCGCGTGCCGCCGAACTTCCCAGGCGCCGGGCGGCGCGTCTATCCCGGCTTCCTGCAGCACACGGGCTTCGTGGCCATGAACCCGGACCGCCACATGCGCTCGCACTACGACTACTTCCTCGACCTGGTGCGCGGTGACGAGGACAGCGCCGATGCGCACCGCGAGTTCTACGACGAGTACAACGCCGTGCTCGACATGCCGGCGGAGTACTACCTCGACACCATCCGCACCGTCTTCCAGGAGTTCGCGCTCGTCAACGGGACCTGGGAGGTCGAAGGCCGTCTCGTGCGGCCGCAGGACATCCGGCGCACCGCGCTCTTCACCGTGGAGGGTGAGCTCGATGATATCTCCGGGGCCGGGCAGACGCGCGCCGCGCACGAGCTGTGCCGCGGCGTGGACAGCGCCCACCACTTCCACTACGACGTGCCCGGCGCCGGCCACTACGGGATCTTCTCGGGCCGTCGCTGGCGCGAGATGGCCTACCCGCGGGTGCGCGACTTCATCGCCCGCTACGAGGCCCGCCCCCTGACCCTTGCTGCACCGGCAGGCGGCGCGCGCCCCCGTCCCCGGGCGGCAGCCCGAGCGGCTCGCCCGGCCGCGGCCTGATCGAGCCGCCCCCCGCATGGCCGCGGTCTCGGCCGAGGAGGTCGATGCGCTGCTGCCGCAGACGCAGTGCACGCGCTGCGGCTACCCCGACTGCCGCGCCTACGCCGAGGCGATCGCCCAGGCCGGCGCGCCGATCAACCGCTGCCCCCCCGGCGGCGCGGAGGGCATCGGGCGGCTGGCCCGCCTCACCGGGCAGGCGCTGCGCGAGCTCGACCCGCACTGCGGGCACGAAGGCCCGCGCAGGCTGGCGCGGATCGACGAGGCCTGGTGCATCGGATGCACGCTGTGCATCCAGGCCTGCCCGGTGGACTGCATCGTGGGCGCCCCCAGGATGATGCACAGCGTGATCGAGGCCCTGTGCACGGGCTGCGAGCTGTGCGTGCCGGCCTGCCCCGTGGACTGCATCGCCATGCCCGCCGTGAGCGGGGCGGAAACCGGCTGGGCCGCATGGTCGCCCGCGCAGGCGCAGCAGGCTCGTGCCCGCTACCGTTCGCGCGGCGCGCGCCTGGCGCGTGCCGCGCGCGAGAACGAGGAGCGCCTGGCGCAGCGCGCGGCGCAGAAGCTGCAGGACCTGGCCGCGCTGCAGCCCGCGGCCGATGGCGAGCTTGCCGCTCGCAAGCAGGCCGCCGTGCAGGCCGCGCTGGAGCGGGTGCGGGCACGGCGCGAGAATGCGGGTGAAACATGAAGACCGCCTGCATCGAGCCCTTCTTCGAGGCGCTGCGTACCGCCAACCCGGCGCCGGCCACCGAACTGGTCTACACCAGTGTGTTCGAGCTGCTGGCCGCCGTGCTGCTGTCGGCCCAGGCCACCGACGTGAGCGTGAACAAGGCCACGCGCACGCTCTTTGCCCGTGCTCCCACCCCTGCGCGCATGCTGGCGCTCGGGGTGTCGGGCATCGAGGCACACGTGCGCACGATCGGCCTGTACCGCACGAAGGCGCGCAACCTGCACGAGACCTGCCGGCTGCTGATCGAGCGCCACGGCGGGGAGGTGCCGCGCTCGCGCGAGGCGCTGCAAGCGCTGCCGGGCGTGGGGCGCAAGACGGCAAACGTCGTGCTCAACTGCGCTTTCGGCGAGGAGACGATGGCGGTGGACACGCACATCTTCCGGGTGGCCAACCGCACCGGCATGGCCCCGGGGCGCGACCCCTTGACCGTCGAGCAGGGGCTGCTGCGGCGCGTGCCTGCGCCCTACCGGGTCGACGCCCACCACTGGCTGATCCTGCATGGGCGCTACGTGTGCCAGGCGCGCAAGCCGCGCTGTTCGGTATGCGCGGTGAGCCGCTGGTGCGACGCCGCGCCCCGTGCCTGAGGGCCGGCGCCCGCGAGCCTACAATCTCCCGCCGATCCTTCTGCCCACCGCGCCCCATGACCCCGCTGCACGACCTCGCCGACCGCGTGGACCGGCTGTTGCTGCGGCACGAGGAACTCGAGCGCACCAACGCGTTGCTGCAGCGCCAGCTCGACGCGTTGCAGGCCGAGCGCGACCAACTCAAGGGGCGCCTGGTCTCCGCCCGTACCCGCCTGGACGAACTGCTGGCCCGCCTGCCGGCCGAGGCAGCGCCAGGCGAGGCCGGCGCCTGAGCCGCCTGTCGCCCGGCCGGCCCCACCGATGAAGCAAGTCGAAGTCACCATCCTCGGGCAGGGCTACCTGCTGGGCTGCCCCGAGGGTGGCGAGGAGCCTCTGCGCGCCGCGGTGGCCATGGTCGACCGCGAGATGAGCACGATCCGCGATGCCGGCCGCATCCGTGCGCGCGAGCGCATCGCCGTGCTGGCCGCGCTCAACCTGGCCTACCAGCTGGCGCAGGGTGCGCGCGGCGCGGCGGCGCCGGCCCCCGAGGCGGCCGGCGCGCCCGGGCCCGGCGAGGGCGTGCCGGGCACCTCCGAGCGGCCTGACCCCGACCTCCAGGCGCTGATCGCGCGCCTGGATGCGGCGCTGCAACGCGACGGCCATCTGCTGTAAACGCGGGGGCGGCTGCGCCCTACAATGCGGGCGTCCGCCGCGGTGGCGGGGCCTTAATTTCCTTGAACCGATGCTCATTGAGCAAGGGCAGGGAACATTGTTGGGCTGGTGTGAGCGTCTCGCGTCAGACGAACCCGAAGCCCTTCTGACCCCGCCCACCTGAACTTCGCTGAGGGTTCAGGAATCCGGCCCCGCTTCGCGGCGGGCACCTGGCTCAGCCACGCGCCGCATCCCCCAGGGAAAGCCCCGCCAGCGCGAGCTGGTTGCCCCCGCGGGCCCGCGCCCGCACCAGCGCCTGTTCGGCCGCGGCCAGCAGCGCCTCGGGGCTGGCCGCGCTCAAGGGGTAACTCGCCACGCCCATGCTCACCGTGAGGGGAGCCGCCGCGGCTCCATCCGCCATCGCGGAACCTTCTTCCGGGCCGGGCGTGGCCGCGGGCGCCGGCTGGCGGCTGGCGCGCAGCGCCTCGGCCCTTCGGGCCGCGATCGACAGGCCCGCCCCCGAAAGCAGGATGGCATAGCGGGTGTCGTCCAGCCGGGCCGTGGCGTCCATCGTGCGGGTGCCCGCGCGCAGCCAGCTGCCGATCTCGCGGCCGACCTCCACCGCACCGGGGGGCGACCACGCGCCCTCCCCGCCCGCGGGCTCGTCCACCTGCAGCAGCACCAGGGACATCTCCCGGCCCTCGCGCGCGGAGAGATCGAACTCCCGGCGCAGCTGCTCGAGGAACGGAAGGCGCCCGGGCAGGCCCGAGACGGGGTCGCGCAGATCCTCGCCCGCGCCTGGCTCACCCGGAGCCGCCTGCAGCTGCTCCGCTGCCTCGCGGGCACGCTGCAGGGCCGAGAGCGCCTCGGCCAGCTGGCGCGCCTGCTGGCGCTGCGGGCGCACATCGCTCCACATGCTCAGGATCTGGCGCCCGGGCTCGCCCTCGGGCTGCACCCCCTGCCGCGTCACCGAGAGCTCGCGCCACTGGCCCTGCCACTCGAAGGCGTGATCGCTCGCCACGGCGTCGGCGCGGTCCAGGGCCATCTGGTCGGCTGCGCGCCAGGCAGACGCCACCGCCCCGCCGAAGATCTCGGCATCGGTGCAGCCCACGCAGGCGAGCGGATCGAGCCCGAAGAGGGCCTGCCAGCCCGCCCCGATCGCCCGGTAGCGGCCGCTGGATGCATCCTTGACGGCCAGCGCCTGACCCCGGCCGGCCAGCAGAGCCGGCCACAGCGGCGCGGCCGAGCGCCAGGGGTCGGGCGCGCCCGGGGTGCGCTCGGCGAGGCCGCCGGCGGGCAGGCTGGGGGGCACGCTGGAGGGGAAGCCGGCGGGGCCGGAGGGCGGGTCGGGAGGTGGCACCATGGCCGCATTGTGCGTCGGGCGCGGGGGGGCCGGCGCCGGGGTGGGCGTGTGGCCGGCCGGCCTCTTGGCGCAAGCATCGGAATCGCGCTAGAATGCCGGTTTTGCCGAAACAACTGTCTCTTTCATGACCACGATTCGCGTCAAGGAAAACGAGCCCTTCGATGTCGCGCTGCGCCGCTTCAAGCGCACCATCGAGAAGCTGGGCCTGCTCACCGAACTGCGTGCGCGCGAGTTCTACGAGAAGCCCACGGCCGAGCGCAAGCGCAAGAAGGCTGCCGCCGTGAAGCGGCACTTCAAGCGCGTGCGCAGCATGCAGCTCCCCAAGAAGCTGTACTGATCGCCCCGGCGCCTGCCCGCCACCAGCCGGCAGGCCCGAGACCCAACGCTGGAGCCCGCGCGGGAAACCGTGGCGGGCTTCGTCGCATCCGGAGGTGCCGCACGATGACGCTCAAGGAACGGATCCAGGAGGACATGAAGGCGGCCCTGCGCGCGCGAGAGGCCGACCGCCTCTCGACGATCCGCATGCTGCTGGCAGCCTGCAAGCAGCGCGAGGTGGACGAGCGCATCGTGCTCGACGATGCAGCGGTCGTCGGCATCGTCGACAAGCTCATCAAGCAGCGCAAGGATTCGATTGCCGCCTTCCAGCAGGCCGGCCGCACCGATCTGGTGGACAAGGAAACAGCCGAGGTGCGGGTGCTCGAGGCCTACCTGCCGCGCCGGCTATCGGCCGAGGAAATCGGCGTGGAGGTGGCTGCACTCGTGACCGAGCTCGGCGCCGCCGGCCCCGGTGACATGGGCCGCGTGATGGCCGCCGCCAAGGCGCGCCTGGCCGGGCAGGCAGAGATGGGCCTGGTGTCGGCCGCCGTCAAGCAGGCCCTGGCCCGCTGAACACAGGAGACCCCGATGACCATGCCCCTCACGCCCCTGGCTATCGCCCCCGACGTGTGCGTCACGGGCCAGCTCGACCCGGCCTCGATGGCCGAGGTGGCCCGTATGGGATTCCGCGCCGTGGTGAACAACCGGCCCGACTACGAGGGCGGCTACGACCAGCCCACGAACGCCGACATCGAGAAGGCCGCACGCGCTGCCGGGCTGGATTACCGCCACCTGCCGGTGTCGGGCAACTACCAGGGGCCCGAAGACGCCTCGCGCATGGCGCACCTGCTGCGCGACCTGCCGCGCCCGGTGCTCCTGTTCTGCCGATCCGGCGCGCGCTCGACGCGGCTTTACATGATGGCCCAGGATATCTGAGCCGCGGGAAACCCTGACCGGCCGCGCCGGCCTGAAAACCCCCAGAATCAGGCCGTCGCTTCGAATCCCCTCTCCTTCCGACCTGGAGGCGTCTCATGGGCGCACTGCTGAAACTCTCCGGCCTCATCGACCGCGTCAACGAATGGCTCGGCCGCGTGATCATGTGGCTCGTGCTGGCCGCCGTGCTCATCAGCGCGGGCAACGCCATCATGCGCAAGGCCTTCAGCATCGGCTCCAACGCCTTCCTCGAGATCCAGTGGTACATCTTCGCGGCGGTGTTCATGCTCGGGGTGGGCTACGTGATGCTGAAGAACGCGCACGTGCGCATCGACTTCATCTCCTCGCGCCTGACCAAGCGCACCAACGCCTGGATCGATGCCATCGGCATCGTCGTCTTCACGATTCCGCTGTCGATCATCATGATCGACCTGGGCTGGCCGCTGTTCTACCGGGCCTGGGTGTCGGGTGAGGTCAGCCACAACGCGGGCGGCCTGATCCGCTGGCCGGCGCTGCTGCTGGTGCCGCTGGGCTTTGCGATCCTGCTGGCGCAGGCGGTGTCGGAACTCATCAAGCGCGTGGCCTTCCTGCGCGGCCTGCGTGACGAGCCCTTCAGCCGCGACGACCTCAAGTCGGACGAGGAGATGCTGGCCGAGGAACTGGCCGCGCGCTCCGGGACCGACGCAGCCCCGGCCGGTGCCCGCCCCTGAGCGGCTCGCCGGGCCTGACACCCACCCCCTACGCACGACGAGCCTGAAGGGCCCCGCATGACTGCCTTCATCGCGCAAAACTTCGTCCCGCTGATGTTCGCGGGGCTTCTTTTCTTCCTGCTCACAGGAATCCCCGTGGCCTTCGGATTGGCGGCGACCGGGCTGCTGTTTGGCTACATCGGCATGTCTGCGGACCTGTTCAGCGCCAACCTGTTCCAGGCCCTGCCGCAGCGCGTGTTCGCGATCATGTCGAACGACACGCTGCTGGCGATCCCGTTCTTCACGTTCATGGGGATCATCCTCGAACGGTCAGGAATGGCGGAAGACCTGCTGGAAACCGTGGGGCAGGTGTTCGGGCCTCTGCGGGGCGGTCTCGCCGTGGCGGTCATTCTCGTGGGCGCCCTGCTGGCGGCGACCACGGGCGTG
>JBJTVI010000447.1:0-2509 GCA_046081145.1 Rubrivivax sp. | reverse complement strand
GTGATGATGAGCAGGGGGTCAGCCCGCACCAGCGCGCGGTGCTGCTCGTAGAGGTCGGGGCGCACGATCACGTTCACGGGGCCGGTCTCGTCCTCGAGCAGCAGGAACACGATGCCCCCGGCGGTGGCGGGGCGCTGGCGGGCCACCACCATGCCGGCCACGGTCACCTCGCGGCCGTGCCGGGCCTCGCGCAGGGCCTGGGCGGTGAGGGTTCCCGCGGGCAGCGCGGGCCGCACGAGGGTCATCAGGTGCCATCCGGTGGACACCCCCGTGGCCTCGTACTCGGCGATGACCCGCCCGATGCGGTCGGGCTCGGGCAGCGCCGGGGCCATGGCCGGGTCGATGGGCAGGGGCAGCTGCTCGCCCGCCCCGCCGGCCACTCGCCGCGGGCGGGCGAGGGTGCCGGCCTGCCACAGCAGCTCGCGCTCGGGAACCCCGAAGGCGTCCAGCGCGCCGGCGCGCGCGAGCCACGCCACCTGCTCGGGGCGAAGGCCGGTGCGCGCCACCAGGTCGGCCGCGCCCGTGAAGTGCCCGCGGGCATCGCGCTCGGCCACCAGGCGCGCGGCGCCGCCGTCCCCCAGCCCGCGCACCATTCCGAGGCCCAGTCGCACCCGGCCGGCATCGACGGTGCACTGCACGCCTGAGCGCCGGATGCACGCGCGCAGGGTGCGCACGCCGCGCCTGCCGGCGTCCCGCACCAGGCTGGCCGGGGGGTAGAAGCCCATGGGCTGGGCGTTGATGAGCGCGGCCAGGAACTCCGCGGGGTGGTGCCTCCTCAGCCACGCGCTCTGATAGGCCAGCACGGCGAAGGCGGCCGAATGCGCCTTGGGGAACCCGAAGTTGGAGAACCCGATGAGCTTGGTGAACACCGTGCGGGTGACCTCGTCGGGCACGCCCCGCTCGCGCGCCCCGGTAAGGAAGCGCTGCCACATGCGCAGCATGGCGTCGCGGCTGCGCTTGCGGCTCATGGCGCGGCGCAGGTCCTCGGCCTCGCCGGCGCTGAATCCCGCCAGCGCCATCGACACCTCCAGCACCTGCTCCTGGAATACCACCACGCCCAGGGTCTCCTCGAGCACGGGCTCCAGCAGGGGGTGGTCGTACGGCGGCCGGAACGCCGGGTCGTGGCGCCGCGCGCGGCGGTGGCGCAAGTAGGGGTGCACCACCCCGCCGCTCATCGGGCCCAGGCGGATGAGCGCCACCTGCACCGTGAGGTCGTCGAGGTTCTCGGGCCGGGTCTGCAGCAGGCTCTGCATCTGCGCGCGGCTCTCGATCTGGAACACGCCCACGGTGTCGGCATCCTGGATCTCCGCGTACACCGCGGGGTCGTCGAACCCGATGCGCGAGAGGTCGGGCGCGCTGCCGTGCTCGCGGGCGATGAGGTCGAGGCAGTCCTCCACGGCGCTCAGCATCCCCAGCCCGAGCAGGTCGATCTTCACGAAGCCGGCGTCCGCGCAGGAGTCCTTGTCCCACTGGCAGATCTGCCGGCCGGGGAACGCCGCGGGCACCACGGGCACCAGCTCCACCAGCGGCGTGGCGCTCACGATCATTCCGCCCGGGTGCTGCGAGAGGTGGCGGGGCAGCCCGGCGGCCTCCTTGGCCAGCATGGCCAGCGCCCGCCACCGGCGTGAGCGCAGGCGATCCTCGCCCCCCGGCATGCGCCGTATCTCGTCCTCCACGGCCTCGGCCGACGACCAGCCGTCGGCCAGGCGCGAGAGGCGCTCGATGTCGCCGGGGGGAAGGGCCAGGGCGCCGCCGATCTCGCGTATCGCCATGCGGGCGCGGAAGGTGGGGAATGCCGCCACCAGCGCCGCGTGGTCCGACCCGTAGCGGCGCACGACCTCCTCGATGAGGCCCGCGCGCACATCGCGGGGGAAGTCCAGGTCGATGTCGGGCACCGATCGGATGTCCCGGTTGAGGAAGCGCCCGAGGAACAGCCCGCTCTCGATGGGGTCGATGTGCGAGAGCCCGGTGAGGTAGCAGACGATCGATCCCACGGATGACCCGCGGCCGCGGCCCGGCGGAAGGGCGCGGCGGGCCGATCCCTCGGGGCGCACCCGCAGGGCCACCTCGCGGGCGATCTCGAGGATGTCCCGATGCAGCAGGAAGAACCCCGAGAGGCCGTGGTAGCGGATGAGCCCGAGTTCCTCGTCGAGCCGCGCCAGGGCCTCGTGCCGCTGCGGGCCGTCGGGGTAGCGGCGACGGGCCTCGGCCGCGCAGATGCGCGCCAGCGCGCCGTCGGCGTCCTCGCCGGGGTGCCCCGATGCGAAGTCGGGGAAGCGGTAGCCCATGTCGCGGGTGAGGTCGAACCCGATCATCTCGGCCAGGCGCAGGGTCTCGGCCACCGCCGCGGGATGATCGCGTAGGCGGCGGGCCATCTCGTGCGGCGGCACCAGCACCGCCTGTCGGTTGCCGCGGCGCATCTCCTCCGATGCGTCGAGGGTGAGCCGGTGCCGCACGGCCACGAGGGCGTCCTGCAGGAACGCCCGGCGCGGCACGTGGGCGTGCACGT
>JBJTVI010000446.1:0-9277 GCA_046081145.1 Rubrivivax sp. | reverse complement strand
CCGGGCGCACGGTGCTGCTGGCCACGCACCGGCCGCAGCTGCTCGAGCTCGTGGAGGCGGTGGCGGTGTTCGAGGCCGGCCGACGCCTGGCCAGCGGCCCGAAGGCGCAGATGCTCGAGCGCCTGGCCCAGGGCATCTCCCTGGGGGGCTCGCCCGGGCCTGCGCCGGGGGCGGCATCATGAGCCCAAGGGGCCCAGGCGAGGCCCGCCGCGCCGGGACCAACCCGGAGGAGGAGGAGCGCCGCGCCAGCCGCTGGCTGCTGGGGGCCACCGGCTTGACGCTGGCCGCTGCCCTGGCCTGGGCGGCCACCTTCGAGCTCGACGAGATCACGCGTGCGCAGGGCCGCGTGATCCCGGCCAGTCGCGAGCAGGTGGTGCAGAGCCTGGATGCGGGCGTGCTCAGCGAATTGCTCGTGCGCGAGGGCGACGCGGTGCAGCAGGGGCAGGTGCTGCTGCGCATCGACGACGCGCGTGCCGGGCCGGTCTACCGCGAGGCACGCGAGAAGGCGCTGGCGCTGGCAGCGCTGGCGGCCCGGCTGCGCGCCGAGGCGAGCGGCGAGCCGCTGGTCTTTCCGACGCAGCTGCGCGGCGAGCGCGAGGTGGTCGAGCGCGAGCGCCGGGCACACGACACGCGGTGGCAGGCGCTGGAGGAACAGGTGCGGGCCATCGGCGTGACGCTCGGGGCCACCGAAGCCTCGGTGCGCGCGGTGCAGGAGTCGATGGGCGCCACCCGGCGCGAGCTCGATATGACGCAGCCGCTGGTGCGCCAGGGCGTGATCTCCGAGGTGGAGCTGCTGCGGCTGCAGCGCCAGCAGGCCGACCTCAATCGGCAGATCGCCGAGCTCGGTCGCCAGCATGCCGAGCTGCAGGCGCAGATCGTCGAGCGCCGCAACCGCTACCGCACCGACGCGAGCCAGGAGCTCACGCGGGTGGAAAGCGAGCTCGCGCAGACGCGCGAGAGCGCCGCCGCGCGCGCCGACACCCTGCGCCGCACGGTGCTGCGCGCGCCGATGAAGGGGATCGTGAAGAACGTGCAGCTCACCACCGTGGGCGCGGTGATCCAGCCCGGGCAGAGCATCCTGGAGATCGTCCCGGTGCAAGACGAGATGCTGGTGGAGGCCTACGTGCGCCCCTCGGAGGTGGCCTTCCTCAAGACCGGTCAGGCCGCCACCGTCAAGCTCACCGCCTACGACTTCAATCGGTACGGGGGACTGTCCGGCACGATCGAGCATCTGAGCCCGGACACGCTCAAGGACGAGCGCAACCGGCGCCCCGGGAGCCTGCCCGAGCTCGAGGAGGGCTACTACCGCATCCTCGTGCGCATCCGCGAGGGCGACCGGGTGCGCGCGGGCATGAAGCTCGAGCCGCTGCCGGGCATGACCGCGATGGTGGAGATCCGCACCGGCAGCAAGACGGTGCTGGAGTACCTCTTCCGGCCGCTGCAAAGCGTCTCGCAGGCGCTGCGCGAGCGCTGAAGCCCCAGGGGGAGCAAAGGCGCCGCCGCCGCGGCACCCGCCGCACCGAAAAAGCGTGAACAGTGTCACACTTCGGGCGCCGGTTCCCCCTCAGGGAGGGGGCCGGTTTCCCCCTCAGGGAGGGGAAGCGGTCATTGCGCCTAAAGCGGCCGCTCCGTGCATAGTGCCTCACCCCGGTCATCCTCGACAGGCTGGATCCCCAGGAGAGCCCATGAACCACGCCGATTCGCCCGAAGCCTCGCCAGGCCGCCAGATGCCCCTGAGCGGCCCGAGCGACCCGGGCAGCCCGGGCGGCCCGGGCGGCCCGGGCGGCTCTCACGCCCTTCGCGGCTTGCGCGAGGCCCTGCTGCAGCCGCTGTGCGTGGTCGCCGTGTGCGCGCTGGCGGTGGGGCTGACGCTGGCGGGCGTGGCAGGCGCCTACAACCGCGAGCGCATCGAGCAGGCGGCTGCCGAACGCGGCGGGGACACGCCGCGCCGGGTGCAGGAAATGCAGCAACT
This sequence comes from Rubrivivax sp., assembly GCA_046081145.1. Classification (GTDB taxonomy): domain Bacteria; phylum Pseudomonadota; class Gammaproteobacteria; order Burkholderiales; family Burkholderiaceae_C; genus Rubrivivax. The sequence goes on along the minus strand of JBJTVI010000446.1, from coordinate 7,305 downwards.
CGTGCAGCGCCTGGCCGGTGCCGACGAGCTCACGCAGCACCAGCAGACCAACCTCTTCTACAACCGCACGATCCGCTACCTTTCCGACCCTCGGCTCTATCAGCAAGCGGATTACTGGGCGAGCCCGCTGGAGACCTTCTTTCACGGGCGCGGGGACTGCGAGGACTATGCGATCGCCAAGCTCTTCACGCTGCTGGCCGAGGGCGTGCCCCCGGCCAAGCTGCGCATGGTGGTGGTGAAGGCCGACCTGCCGGCCACGGCGACGCGCGCGGCCGAATCGGTGGGCCACATGGTGCTGGCCTACTACCCGCAGCCCGACGCCGACCCGATCATCCTGGACAACCTCACCGACGAGATGCGCCAGGCCTCGCAGCGCCCGGACCTCAAGCCGGTCTACAGCTTCAGCACCGAGGGCCTGTGGGAGGCCACGGGCTCGCGCAGCCTGGGCGACCCGATGGTGCGCATCGCCAAGTGGCGCGATGTCATGGGCCGCATCCGTGCAGAGGGCTTCTGAGCACCGCCGGGGCCGGCCTGCGCGGGGGGCCCTTGGCCTTCGCGCGTAGACTGTGCCTCGTCTTTTCTGCCGCTTCACAAGGGGCCCAGCCGTGTCGATGATCCGCCAGATCGGGTTGTTGCTGTCGATGGTGGTGCTGCTGGCCTTTGGCGGCAGCGCGGCCGTGGGCACCTGGATCTTTCGCGAGTCGATGGAATCGCAGTGGCAGGCGCGCAACCAGGATGCCGCGACGCTTCTGGCCCAGCGCGTCAATGCCGAGCGCGGCGACGTGAAGCTGATGCAGCTCGTGCTGCAGTCGCAGTTCAACGCGGGCCACTACCGGCGCATCCGGCTCGACGGCCTGGACGGCGCGGCCGTGATCCGCTTCGAGGGGCCCGAGCAGGTGGGGGATGCGCCGCTGTGGTTCATCCGGGCCCTGCCGCTGGACGCACGGCCCGGCACGGCCCTCGTGACCGACGGCTGGCGCCAGGTGGGGCGGCTGTCGGTGGAGAGCCACGGCGCCTGGGCCTACAACGGCCTGTGGGAGGGCATCAAGCGCTTCTTCCTGACGCTGCTGGTGATCGGCGCGGCGGCGCTGGCCGTGGCCTTCAGCTTCGTGCGCGGCTGGCGGCGTACCCTGGACGGCATGGTGGCGCAGGCCAAGGGAGTCGAGCAGGCGCGCTTCGTCGAGATCGAGGTGCCCCGCACGCTCGAGCTCAAGTCGCTGGCCGCGGGCATGAACTCGATGGTGCGGCGCGTGAAGGTGCTCTTCGAGAACCAGGCAAGCCAGCTCGACACCATGCGGCTGCAGCTTCAGCACGACTCGGTCTCGGGCGTGAACAACCGCGCCCACTTCCTGCCCCAGCTCGAGCGCTCGCTGGGGGGCAGCTCCACCGCCAGCACGGTCTCGCGTCGTGGCAGCCTCATCCTCATGCGCGTGCAGATGCTCAACGCCATCAACCGCCGCGTGGGCCGCAACGTGGCCGACCGGCTGCTGGCCGACATCGGCCGGCGCCTCACGGAGTACGCCGGCCGCGTCGAGGGCAGCCTGTGCGGGCGGCTCAACGGCTCGGACTTCGCCCTTTACGTGCCGGTCAACGGGGTGGCTCGGGTGGTGGCCGAGGAGCTCGGCGCGGCCATGCGGCCCCTGTTCCATCAGGCCGACCCGGAGGCGGAGTTCCACATCGGGGCGCTCGACGGGCTGGCCACGGGCGCCGTCGGGCAGACGCTGTCCAAGGCCGACCAGGCCCTGGCCCAGGCCGAGAGCGTGGGCCCCTTCACGGTGGAGGTGCGCCCGGGCAGCGAAGGTGAGGTGATGGGCGAGCAGGAGTGGCGCCGGCGCGTCACCGATGCGCTGCACCTGGGCCGCACGCGGCTCGTGGAGTTCCCGGTGATCGGGCCCGATGGCCGGCTGTTGCACCTGGAGTGCCCGCTGCGCCTGCAGCTCGAGCCCAACGGGCCTTTCCTGAGTTCCACGCACTGGCTGCCCATGGCGATCCGGGCGCAGCTCGTGCAGCAGGCCGACCTCATGGCCGCGCGCATGGCGCTGGAGGCCATCGGCCGCGACGGCGTGGCGCGCTGCGTCTACATGTCGGCCGCCTCCCTGGCCGACGCGCAGTTCGTCCAGGCGGTCGGCAACCTGCTGGCTCGCCTGCCCGAGGCGGCTCGCAAGTTCGTGGTCGAGGCCACCGAGTCGGCGGCGCACCCCGAGCAGGCCTGGCCGGCTGCCGCCGCGCTGTGGAAGCCCATGGGCGTGCGCTTCGGCCTGGGCGGGGCCAAGGAGTCGCTGCAGACGCTGCTGGAGGCCAAGGGCAAGGGCCTGGACTTCCTCAAGGTGGACGGCCGCTTCCTGCGCGGCATCCACCAGGACGCCAAGCTTGCCGACTACGCGGGCCAGGTGGTGGCCACCGCGCGCAGCATCGGCGTGACGCTGTACGCCGAGGGGATCTCGCAGATCGAGGACTTGCCGGCGCTGTGGCGCCTGGGATTCGACGGTGCAACCGGACCTGCAGTCAAGCGCCCGGGGAACTGAGGCCCCCGGCGGGGGTCCGGGCGTCGGGTTGGCTGCCTGCGGCCAGCCGGGCGCGGCGTCGCTGCGCGGCCGCCACCATGAAGCCAAGGCCCATGATCATCAGGGCCCAGGTGGAGGGTTCGTCCACCGGCGGTATTGGAGGAATGGGCGGAAGGGGTGGCAGGGGATCGCGAGGGGGCCCGGGAGGCGGCGGCGGCCCGCCGGCGTCGGTCACCACCTCCTCGAGGGGCGGCGGATCACCCGGCGGCGGATCGAGCGAGAAGCGGCGTGTGGGGATCGGGTCCGGGTCGCCCGCGAAGCGCCGCGAGCCGAGCTCGTTGGGCTGCGGCGGCGGGTCGTCCTCGGGCCCGGCGGCGGTCTCGTTGTCCAGCGGGGTGTCGGCCGTGATGCGGCTGACGTTGCGGCACACGGTGGGCACGATGAGGCAGTGTTCCCCCTCGCAGTAGACGAGCCCGCGCTCCACCATGGTGGGCTTCCACTTGTCGCGCGTGATCTGGCGGCACACGCGCCCCCCGCCGAAGTGCATGTCGCGCAGGTTCGAGTAGCTGCGCTTTCCCTCGACCTTGTCGCGCGTGATGGTGGCGATGTCGTCGTAGGTGCGGGTGCGCATCTTCGCCTTCAGGCGCTGACGCACCTCCGGGGGGATGTCGCGGTAGCGGTCCACCGCTTCCTCGATGCTGCCCATGTAGGGGCTGTGCCCCGGGTTGTCCCAGGAGCAGGTGGGCAGGGTGACCGTGACGGCCACCAGCGTGGTGGTAAGCGTGAGGGGCATGAGCAGATGGCCGATATCCCGTCAAGGGAGTGATCGGCAATCTACCCAACCCGGTGTGAAATAGTTGGCATCCGAACCCCCTGATCAGGGGGTGGACAAGCACGGCCGCAGGCTGTGGGGCTCAGGCCCCCGGAAGCGCCGCGTGCAGCGTTGCGCGGGCTGCCAGGGCCGCTTCGCGGGCGGCGTGGGCGAAATCCGTACCGGCGGAAGCATACAGGATGGCCCGCGAGGAGTTGACGACGATGGGCCCGGTGGTCTGTGCGATGCGGCCCTGCGTGTCGAGCCGGCCGCGCCAGGCGGCCCGCACCGTGGCGGCTGCATCCCCGCCCTGCGCCCCGACGCCGGGGATGAGCAGCGGCAGGGTCGGGGCGAGCACGCGTACGCGCTCGAGTTCGCGCGGGTAGGTCGCACCCACCACCAGCCCGAGTTCGCCCGAGCGGTTCCATGGGCCCGCGGCCAGCCGCGCGATGCGCTCATACAGACGCTCGCCGCCTTCGAGCATGAGCGACTGCAGGTCGTCGCCGCCGGGGTTGGAGGTCCGGCACAGTACGATCACGCCCTTGCCCGCATGGCGCAGGAACGGCTCTAGGGAGTCGAATCCCATGAAGGGCGAAAGCGTGACGGCATCGGCTGCGTAGCGCTCGAAGGCTTCGCGGGCGTACTGCTCGGCGGTCGAGCCGATGTCCCCGCGCTTGGCGTCCAGGATCACCGGCACACCCGGGGCGCGCAGGCGGATGTGGCGCATCAGCCGCTCGAGCTGGTCCTCCGCGCCGTGCGCGGCGAAGTAGGCGATCTGCGGCTTGTAGGCGATCACGAGGTCGGCCGTGGCCTCGACGATGGCCGCACAGAAATCGAAGATGCGCGAGGCGTCGCCCTTCCAGGCGCCGGGAAAGCGCGCCGGCTCCGGATCCAGCCCGACACACAGCATCGAGTCGTGGGCGCGCTCGGCGGCCAGCAGTTGCGCAGTGAAGCCCATGATCGGCGGGTCAGACGCGCCGCGCGAGGCTGGCAGCCAAGCCCGTGTAGCCGGCGGGCGTGAGGGCCAGCAGCCGCTGGCGCTCGGCTTCGGGCAGCGGCAAGGCGCCGATGAAGCGCTGCATCAGCTCGCGCGTGATCGGCTGACCGCGCGTGAAGGCCTTGAGCTGCTCGTAGGGCTCGGGCAGGCCGTGGCGGCGCATCACCGTCTGCACCGCCTCGGCCAGAACCTCCCAGGCGCCTTCGAGATCGGCCGCCAGCGCGGACTCGTCGAGCTGCAGCTTGGCCAGCCCCTTGAGCAGGCTGTCGTGCGCCAGCACCGTGTAGCCCAAGGCCACGCCCATGTTGCGCAGGACGGTGGAATCCGTCAGGTCGCGCTGCCACCGGCTCACCGGCAGCTTGTGGCTCATGTGGGCCAGCAGCGCGGTGGCCAGCCCGTAGTTGCCCTCGGCGTTCTCGAAGTCGATCGGGTTGACCTTGTGCGGCATCGTGCTCGAGCCCACCTCGCCCGGCCGCGTCTTCTGGCGGAAGTACCCGAGGCTGATGTAGCCCCAGATGTCGCGCGCCAGGTCCGTGAGGATGGTGTTGGCGCGGGCGATGGCGTCGAAGAGTTCGGCCATGCCGTCGTGCGGCTCGATCTGGATCGTGTAGGGATTGAAGACGAGGCCCAGCCGCTCCTGCACCACGCGCCGGCTGAAGGCCTCCCAGTCGAAGTCGGGCCAGGCCGCGAGGTGGGCGTTGTAGTTACCCACTGCACCATTCATCTTGGCCGGCAGCGGCACCTGCGCGATGCGCGCGCGCGCCGTGCGCAGCCGCGCCACGACGTTGGCCAGTTCCTTGCCCACGGTGGTGGGGCTGGCGCTCTGGCCGTGCGTGCGGCTGAGCATCGCCACCTCGGCGTGCTGGTGCGCCAGCCCCGTGAGGGCCGAGACGATCTGGTCGAGGGTGGGCAGCAGCACCTCGGTGCGCGCCGCGCCCAGCATCAGGGCGTGGCTCGTGTTGTTGATGTCCTCGCTGGTGCAGGCGAAGTGCACGAACTCGCTGCAGCGCGCCAGCATCGGCCGCTCGGCCAGCCGCGCCTTGAGCCAGTACTCCACCGCCTTCACGTCGTGGTTGGTGGTGCGTTCGATGTCCTTGATGGCCTGGGCATCGGCCTCGTTGAAGCCGCTGGCCAGGGCGCGCAGCCAGGCGCTGTCCTCGGCGGGCAGCGCCGGCAGCTCGGGCCACCCTGCCTCGGTCAGGGCGATGAACCACTCCACCTCGACCTGCACGCGGCGGTGCATGAGGCCGTACTCGCTGAGCAGCGGGCGCAGCGCAGCCAGCCGGGCCGCATAGCGGCCGTCCAGCGGTGACAAGGCGGAGAGGGTGGAGGAACTCATGCGGCAACCCGAGCGCAGGAGGCTGCCCGAAGCACGTCGATTCTAGGCGCGCGACGCCCGGTGCCTGCGCGGCGTTGCGCTCCCGCCAGCTCCTTTCGCGCCGCGTCCCGCGGGCGACTCCGGATGCCGGCCCGGAAGTTGCATGGCCTAATGCCGGTGCTGCGCCGGCTGTCCCTGCGGATCAGCCCGACCGCGCGCCCGCCGCCCTCACGAACCCGAACCAGGAGTCCTTCGTCATGTCGATTTCCCGCCGTCCCGTTCTGGCCGCTGCTGCGGCTGCCGTGCTGCTGGCTGCCGCCGGCCCGTCCTTCGCCCAGGCCAAGCTCAAGGTGGCAGCCATCTACACGGTGCCCGTGGAGCAGCAGTGGGTGAGCCGCATCGACAAGGCCCTCAAGGCTGCCGTGGCGCGCGGCGAGATCGAGTACGAGTTCAGCGAGAAGGTGGCCAACGCCGACTACGAGCGCGTCATGCGCCAGTACGCCGAGAAGGGCAACACGCTCATCGTGGGCGAGTCCTTCGCCGTGGAGGCGGCGGCGCGCAAGGTGGCCAAGGAGTACCCGAAGGTGAGCTTCCTGATGGGCAGCTCGGGCAAGCCGCAGGCCCCGAATTTCAGCGTCATCGACAACTACATCCAGGAGCCCGCCTACCTCACCGGGCTGATCGCCGGCGCCATGAGCAAGAGCGCCAAGATCGGCATGGTGGGTGGCTACCCCATTCCCGAGGTCAACCGCCTCATGAACGCCTTCATGGCCGGCGCCAAGGAGAGCAACCCGAAGGTGGAGTTCATGGTCACCTTCATCAACAGCTGGTTCGACCCGCCCAAGGCCAAGGAGGCGGCCTTCGCCATGATCGACAAGGGCGCCGACGTGATGTACGCCGAGCGCTTCGGCGTGAGCGACGCGGCCAAGGAGCGCAAGGTGCTGGCCATCGGCAACGTGATCGACACGCAGAAGGACTACCCCGACACGGTGGTGGCCTCGGCGCTGTGGAACATGGAGCCCACCATCGACCGCGCGCTCAAGGCCGTCAAGGAAGGCAAGTTCAAGGCCGAGGACTACGGCCAGTACTCGATGATGAAGTTCAAGGGCTCGGAGCTCTCGCCGCTGGGCACCTTCGCGAGCAAGGTCCCCAAGGCGACGATGGACAAGGTGGCGCAGCGCCAGAAGGAGATCCTGGAGGGCAAGTTCACGGTGAAGGTGGACGACAACGCTCCCAAGGCCACGGCCAAGTGATCCCGGTGATGCGGGCCTGATGGCGGCGCTGGAGATCCGCGCACTCGTCTTCGACGTCTTCGGAACGGTCGTCGATTGGCGCTCGACGATCGTGTCCGAGGGTCGGGCGCTGGGCGAGCGGCAGGCGGCTGCGGCGACGCGGGTGGCCGCCGGCTCGCAGGCGGCCGCGCCAGCTTGGTCGCAGGTCGACTGGGGGAGGTTCGCCGATGCCTGGCGCGCCGGCTACCCGCTGGCGATGGACCGGGTGCGGCGCGGGCAGTGGCCCTGGGCTTCCATCGACGTGCTGCACCGACGCATCCTCGATGAGCTGCTGGCCGAGCGCGGGCTCGTGCTGCCCGAGCCCGAGGCGGCGGACTTCAACCGCGTGTGGCACCGCCTGGCCCCCTGGCCCGACAGCGTGCCCGGGCTGCTGCGCCTGAAGC
>JBJTVI010000445.1:0-3039 GCA_046081145.1 Rubrivivax sp. | reverse complement strand
CTGGCGCGGGATGGGCGCACTCACCGCACCGAGCGGATCGTGCTGGCCGGGTTGCTTGTCACGGGCGTGCTCTTCGTGGGTGTCACCGTCAAGCGCCTGGCCGAAGGCGAGGTGAAGTCGGCCCGGGAGGTCATCGCCGCCTTCGAGGCCCGGCGTCAGCCCGGCGACGAACTCCTCTTCGTGGGCGGCAACCAGTTTTCGGCAAGCTTCTACGGCCGCGGGCGCTACCGTCCGTTGCCCGACTACCCGGCCCTGGCGGCGCGACTGGATGCACCCGCGCCCGCCTCGGCGCGCCGCTACGTGGCCGTCCGCCGCTGGAGCGACGAGCAGCCGCCTCCGGCCATGCGCGAGCGGATGCAGCGTGTGGGCCTGCACCAGGGCTATGAACTGCTGGTGGTGGTGCGCTAAGCGTGCCGCACGACCCTCCGGGCCTGCGCGCCCACACCCGCGCCCTGTCGCGCTACGCGGCGGCCGGCGCGCTGGCAACCGCCTCGCACTACCTGCTGATGGGCGCCCTCGTGGAGCTCGGCGGCTGGCCGGCCGGGCTGGGGGCTCTCGCGGGGGCCACGCTGGGTGCAGGGGTGAGCTACGGCCTGAATCGCGCCTGGACCTTTGCCGGCCACCCGGCCCCGCACCGCGAAGCGATGCCCCGCTTCCTGGCCGTGGCCGGATGCGGCGCCCTCCTCAACGGCCTGCTCGTGTGGGCAGGCACCGCCTGGCTCGGATGGCACTGGCTCGCGGCCCAGGCCTTCGCCACCCTGCTCGTGCTGCTGGCCAGCTACGCCGCCAACCGCCACTGGACCTTCGGCCGCAACGCCCAGGGGCCCTTCTAGTCCTTCTGGGCTACGCTTGCACCCGCACCTGAAGCGCGCCATGACTCCACCCGAAACCTCCCCGCCACCGACTGCCGCCCCGGGCCGCGCTGCCCAGGGCAACCCGTTGCTCGAACTCGTCATCACGGTGGTCGTCCCGGCCATCGTGCTGATGCAGCTGAGTTCGGCCCAGCGGCTCGGGCCGGCTGGAGCACTGGTGCTGGCGCTGGCCTTTCCGATCGGCTGGGGCCTGCGCGAGGCCCTCACGCGGCGCAAGATCAGCCCGATGGCGGTGCTCGGCGTGGTGAGCACGCTCCTCACCGGCGGCATCGGGCTGCTGAAGGTCGATCCCTACTGGCTCGCCGTCAAGGAGGCCGCCGTGCCCGGGCTCATCGGCCTGGCCGTGCTGGGCTCGAACTGGACGCGCTGGCCGCTCATCCGCATCTTCGTCTTCAACCGGCAGATCTTCGATGTCGAGCGCATCGAGGCGGCACTGGCCAGCCGTGGCACCACGGTGCCCTTCGAGTTGCGCCTGCGCCGCGGAACGCTCCTGCTGGCGGGCACCTTCGCCTTCTCGTCGGTGATGAACTACGTGCTCGCGCGATCGGTCGTCAGGAGCCCGGCCGGCACCGAGGCCTTCAACGCCGAACTGGGCCGGCTCACGCTGCTGAGCTACCCGGTGATCGCGCTGCCGTCGATGGTGATGATGATGGCGCTGATGTGGTGGCTGGCGCGCGGCGCGCGCGAACTCACCGGGATCGCGCTCACCGACATGCTGCGGCAGTGACGGCGTCGACCCTCACTCGCCCTTGATACCCGCTCGCTGAATCACCGCCTTCCAGCTCTCGAATTCGTCGCGGTAGATCTTCGCGAACTGCTCGGGCGAGCCGCCCACCGTCTCGGCGCCCGCCCGCTGCAACCGCTCCACCACCTCGGGCGTGCGCAACAGGGCGTTGAGCTCGCGGTTGAGCCGTTGCACGATGTCGGCCGGCGTGCCGGCTGGCGCGAACACGCCGAACCAGTTGCTGAATTCCATGCCCGGGATGCCGGCCTCGGCGAAGGTCGGCACCGTGGGGGCCGAGACGGAACGACGCGAACCGCTGACGGCCAGCGCCTTGACCTTGCCGTCGGCGATATGCGGCTGCGCCGAGACGATGCTGTCCATCAGGAAGGCGATCTGCCCGGCCACGAGATCCGTGATCACGAGGCCGGTGCCGCGGTAGGGGATGTGCACGACGAAGAGCCCCCCTGCGCGCCACTTGAACATCTCGGCCGACAGGTGCGGATAGGTGCCGATGCCGCTGGAGCCGAAGTTGTACTGGCCTGGGCTGCGCTTGAGCAGCGCCACCAGTTCCTGCACCGTGGCGGCCGGAAAGTTGCGCCCCACCACCAGCACGCTCGGCGCGTTGGCCACATGCACCACCGGTGCGAAATCGCGGAAGGCGTCGTAGGGCATCTTCTGGCTCAGCGCCGGGCCGACCGAGTGCGTGGAGCTCGTGGCCATCAGGATCGTGTACCCGTCGGCCGGCGCCTTGGCCACGAGGTCCGCACCGATGGTGCCGCCCGCGCCGGGCTTGTTGTCGATGACGATCTGCTGCCCGAGCGCGGCCGAGAGCCTTTGCGCGATCGTGCGTCCGACGATGTCGGTGGCGCCTCCCGCCGGAAACGGGATCACCATGCGGATCGGCCGGGCGGAGGGCCAGGACTGGGCAATCGCGGCAAAGGGCAGGAGCAGCGCGGCCAGCAACGCGCAGGCGAGAGGCTTCTTCATCATGCTGACCAGCATAGCAGCGCCCCGTCGCCCGAGCGGGCCACCGGGGCAACACGGGCGCCGTCGGGTCAGCGCGCCGGGGCCGTCAGCGCCCCGACCTTCGCGCGGTCCCGCGCCAGGGCCTCGCGCTCGGACAGGCGGCGGAACCACAGCGTCACGGCGGTGGAGCTCAGCACGATGAACAGCGAGTACAGCACCGGGATGAGCAGCACCTGCTGCTGCAGCTCGCCGCTGAAGGTGAGCGTGACGATGAGCACTGCCAGCGGCCCGTTCTGGATGCCCGTCTCCAGCGCGATGGTGCGCGAGCGGTTCGCATCCTGGCGCAGCAGCCGCGCCAGCACGAAGCCCAGCACCATGCCCACGAGCCCCAGGCCGATGGCCGCGAAGTATACCGACCATGGCGTGGTGGCCAGCAGCTGGTGGTTGCGCGGCACCCACGAAACGATCAGGAACAGG
>JBJTVI010000444.1:0-9588 GCA_046081145.1 Rubrivivax sp. | reverse complement strand
CTGAACTCGGTGTGCTATGGCCTGGTGGCGCGCGAGGTGGAGCGCGTGGACTCGGGCTACCGCAGCGCGATGAGCGTGCAGAGCTCGCTCGTCATGCACCCCATCCACGCCTACGGCAGCGAGGCGCAGCGCCAGAAGTTCCTGCCCAAGCTCGCCACGGGTGAGTGGGTGGGCTGCTTCGGCCTGACCGAGCCCAACCACGGCAGCGACCCGGCCAGCATGCTTACGCGCGCACGCCCGGTGGACGGCGGCTTCGTGCTCAAGGGCAGCAAGATGTGGATCACGAACTCGCCGATTGCCGACGTGTTCGTGGTGTGGGCGAAGAAGGAAGATCCCGATGGCCGCGTGGGCGGTCAGGAGAGCATCCACGGCTTCATCCTCGAGAAGGGCATGAAGGGCCTGTCGGCGCCGAAGATCGAGGGCAAGATGAGCCTGCGCGCGAGCATCACGGGCGAGATCGTGATGGACGACGTGTTCGTGCCCGAGGCCAACCTGCTGCCGGGCGTCAACGGCCTGAAGGGGCCCTTCGGCTGCCTGAACAAGGCGCGCTACGGCATCGCCTGGGGCGCGCTGGGAGCGGCCGAGTTCTGCTGGCACGCGGCGCGCCAGTACACGCTGGACCGCCAGCAGTTCGGCCGGCCCTTGGCGCAAAACCAGCTCGTCCAGAAGAAACTCGCCGACATGCAGACCGAGATCACCCTCGGGCTGCAGTCGGTGCTGCGCGTGGGCCGCCTGATGGACGAGGACCGCGCCGCACCCGAGATGATCTCCCTCGTCAAGCGCAACTCCTGCGGCAAGGCGCTCGAGATTGCCCGGATGGCGCGCGACATGCACGGCGGCAACGGCATCCACGACGAGTACCACGTGATCCGCCACATGATCAACCTCGAGACGGTGAACACCTACGAGGGCACGCACGACGTGCACGCGCTCATCCTCGGGCGCGCGCAGACGGGGCTGCAGGCTTTCTACTGAGGCCTCCCGGCAGGGCCTTGCGCGCCTTGAGCGCATTCAGGGCGCGCTGATCGCGAGTTGCACGCGCGGCGTCCAGGCCGCGTCGTCCTCGCCCGTCACGCGCAGCCGGGGTGCCCCGAGGAAGAGCCGCTCGGCGCTTAGGCCACGCGCCACCAGCGCCTCGCGCACGGCCAGGCCGCGGCGGATGGCGAGCTCGCGCGCGGTGTCGATGCTCACGATCACGGCACGCTTGAGCATCGCCTCCATCTGCTCGGCGGGCACCGCCTGCGGCTGGCCGGGTGGGTTTGCAGGCTTGTCGGGCAGGTTCGTCTCGTCGTAGATGCGGCGCAGCAGCCGCAGCCGTTCCTCGGGCGCAAGCGGCGCCAGTGGCGCATCGGCAGCCAGCGCACGCCCGGCGCGGGCGAGCTCGCGCCGCTGCTCGGCCAGCAGGCGCTGCGCCAGCGCATCGGCCTGCATCGCCTCGCGCTCGCTCACGGGGTCGGCCGCGCCGGTGACGGTCATGCGCAGGGCCGGGCGGTCTCCGAGGGCCTGCGCCACGCGGTCGATCGCGGCGCCGCTGGCGGAGGCGAGCACCGCCGTGCCCGGCTCGAACTCGACCACGCTGGCCTGCTCCCCACCCCCTCCCGTGAGCCACGCAAAGGGCGCCGTCACGGCCTTGACGATGAGGTTGCCCAGCACCTTGAGCACCAGGCCGAAGACGCTGAACTGCGGGTCGTTGATGGAGCCGCTCACGGGCAGGTCCAGGTCGATCACGCCGTGGCGGTCGGTGAGCAGCGCCACGGCCAGGCGCACGGGCAGCTTCGTCGCATCGGGGCTGTCGACCTTCTCGCCGAAGGTGAGCTGGTTGATGACGACCTGGTTGCGCGCCTGGAGCCTGCCGTCGGGGTCGACGCGGTAGGCCAGGTTCAGGCTGAGCTTGCCGCGCTCGATGCCGTAGCCCGCGTACTTGGCGGCGTAGGTGGAGATGGTCGAGAGCTCGAAGCCCGAGGCCTGCGCGGCGAGGTCGAGCACCGGCGGGTTCACCGTGGGGTTGAGCGAGCCGCGCACCTGCAGCTCGGCCGTGCCGGCGGCGCGGCCGTTGAGCTCCAGCGCCGGCAGGTCGCGCGCCTCGGTGGAGAAGCGGCCGAGCCGGCCCTCGAGCTCGGTGAGGGCAGCCGAAAAGTTCGGCTTGACGAAACGGTCGCTGAAGTCCATGCGGCCACGCACCAGGCGCGTCTCGCCCACGGTGAGGGCCAGCGGCCAGGGGGTGGCGGCAGCGGCCGTGGGGGCGGCGGCGGCCGTGGAGGCGGCGGTTGCGGGGGCAGCCGTTGGGGCAGCAGAGGCGGACACGACCGACTCAGCCGCAGGGGCCGTGGCATCGGCCTTCTGCCGACGGTCATCCTGGACCGTGTCCACGAGGTTGAAGGTGCCGCCCTCGGTGATCACCAGGCGCGAGTAGGCGTCGCTGAGCACGATGCTCTCCACCTCCACCGCGGGCCGCTCGCGCCCACGCAGCGTGACGCGCGCGGGGCCGAGCGCGAGCGACTGCCAGCTCAAGAGCTCATCGCCCACCCGCACGTCCGTGCCGGCCACGCGCGAGCGCAGCAGCACGTCGGCCAGCAGGGCCTGCCCCTCCACCTGGCCGGCCGGGCCGTCGGGCGTCAGGGTGAGGTCGAAGCGGCTGCGCACGCCCAGTTCGGCCCCCGCCACACGCACCGGGAGCCCGGCCTGTGCGTAAGGCGCCACGCGGTGCAGCGGCAGGCGCTCCACCTGCAGCGTGCCGCGTGCCCGGCCGGCGGGCACCTCGACGCTGGCCTCGGCCACGATGCGGCCGGGAGGGTCCTGGGGGGTGGCCGGCTCCACCTGCACTTCAGCCCGGGCCCGCACAGGCTCGCGGCGTGGCGGCCAGGCCAGGGCCTGCGCGGCGATCCGCGGCACCGCCACCGAGAGCTCCAGCGGGCCGCCGTCCTCGCGTCGCACCGCGGCGCCCTCGTCGCGCCAGCGCATGCGCGCCCGCTCGACGACGAACTCGCCGAGCTGGCCCGACCAGCCGGGGCTGGAGGGCTGGGGGTTACGGGCCGCACCGCCTGGGGCTGACGCGAGCCAGCCCTCGGCGTTCACCGAGCCCGAGGCGCCGCGCGCGAGTTGCAGCTGTGGCGCCTCCACCTTCAGGGTGCCCACGCGCACGCGCTGGGCAGGCAGCTCCACGCTGGCCTCGCGCAGGCGCAGCGCCTGCACCTGGGCCACCGGCTCGCGTGCTCCGGCCTCGGTGAGCCGCAGGGCCTCGGCGTCGAGCGTGGGCACGCGCACGGTGAGCGCCAGCGCGGGTTGGAGCCGGGCCTGCACCGAAGCGGCCAGCGATACCCGGCCCGACAGCGCGGGGCGCAGCGTGGCGGCCAGGTACGGGGCGAAGGCCTCGAGCGCCAGGCCCTCGAGCCGGGCGCTGGCCTGGCTCGCTTCGGGGGATCCCTGACCCTTCACCTGCAACCGCGCAACGCCCCCGGCCGCGCCACGCAGTTGGGCATCGAGCTCGAAGGGCACGGGGTCGCCCGCGGGCCAGGCCAGTGGCCCAGCCGATGCCGACAGGGCCTCCACGCGCAGCCGGGCGGCGGGTGCGGTCGTGGCGTCCGTCCAGCCGATTCGCGCGGCCGACACGGCCACCTCCCGCACCTGCACCTGCCAGGGCGGCTGCGCGGATGACGGGGGCGGCGACGGCTGCGATCCGGCCACGGCCTGCGCCGGCGCAGGCGGGGACGAAGCCGGGTCGACAGGGTGCGAGTCGATCATGAAGCGCCCGCGGCGGTCGCGCCCCAGCTCCAGACGGGCCCCCTGCAGGCGCAGCGCCGCGAGCGTTACGCGCCGCTCGGCCCCGAGCACCTCCAGCCCCTCCACGGCCAGGCGCTGCCAGCCCAGGGGCTCGCGCCCCAGAGCCATGCGCCAAGCGATGTCCTGCAGCGCAGCCTGCCCGGTGAGTTGCCACTGCAGCGGCTGCCCGGCCGGTTGGGCCAGGCGCAGCTGCAGCTCGGCAGCCAGTTGCCCGCCCTCCGGCCGGCCAGGCCAGCGGCCCAGCTCGGCAGGCAGGTAGGCCCAGGCGGGCGCCAGCGGCAGCGCTTCGCGCAACGCGAGCGACACCGTGGCCACGGGGGTGGCCGCAAAGGGTTGCGCCGCGGCCGAGACTTCCACCGGAACGCCTTGCAGCAGGAAGCCCACCCGCGGCTCGGCCCGCGCCGCCTCGGCACCCTCGAGCGTGCTCAGGCCCGGCAGCTCGATGCGCAGCGCCGTCAGCCGCAGCGCCTGGCGTACCACCCGGTCATCGAACTCCACCTCGCCCTCGGACAGTCGTACCCCGGACAGGGCAAAGCGCGGCACGGGAGAGGCGGCCGCTTCAGACCCCGGGCCCTCAGGTTCGGCCGCACGCAGGCGAGCCAGGATGTCGTCCACGTCGGTACGCCCGTCGGCCAGGCGCGCCACGCGCAACTTGGGGGCCTGGAGCTCAAGCGCCTGCACCACGGGTGCCAGGCGCAGGAGCGACGCCCAGGAGAGCTCCACCCGCAAGCGGGCAAGCTCGAACTGCGGCGCCGCCGCAGACGTGGCCGACAAGCCTGCCGCGGCGGCCACGGCCGGCGCCGCCGACACGCGCAGCCCCCGCAGCGTCACGCCCGGGCGGGCCCAGGACAAATCCAGCCGCTCGAGGCTGACGGCCCGGCCCAGCCGCTGGCTGGCCTCCACCTCCAGGCGCTGGTGCAGCCATCCCGGCAGCCACAGCGCGGCTGCCGCGCCGACGGCGCCAGCCACCAGCGCCAGGGCCGCCACGATGCCTGCCGCCGTGCGGATGCGGCGGCGGACACCGTTGCGGCTGCGGGCGCTTCCCACCATGCCCGGAATCCTGCCCGCGATGGCCCCGGCCCACAATCCGGTGAACCCGGGAGACGGGCATCCCTGATCGGCCAAGGGCTTCGCGGAGAGGCGCTTGGGAACCCGGGCGCGCTGCCGCACACTAAGCGGTAGCCCAACAAACGAAGAGGTAGCTGAGATGAAAAACTGGCTGGCTGGTGGCGTGGCGCTCGTCGTGGCGGTCGCCCTTGCCCTCCCGAACGTGGCTGACGCCAAGCGCCTGGCTGGCGGCAAGAACGCCGGCATGCAGCGCAGCGCGCCGGCCCAGCAGGCGCCCAATTCCGCCCAGGGTACGCCTGCGCAACCCGCAGCGCCCCAGAGCACCTCCCCCACACCCGCGGCCGCTCCCGCAGCGGCTGGCGCCACCGCGACCGCCGCGACCGCTGCCGCCGCACCGGCCAAGCGCTCGTGGATGGGTCCGATCGCCGGCCTGGCGGCGGGCCTGGGCCTGGCGGCCCTGGCCAGCTACTTCGGCTTTGGCGAGGCACTCGCCAACTTCCTGATGATCGCCCTGCTGGCCGTCGCCGCGATCTTCCTGGTGCGCTTCCTCATGCGTCGCTTCGGCACCCCCGCGCGCAGCGAGCCGAGCCTGGCTGGCGCTGGCGCTGGCGCCGCCGGGGGTTCGTCACCCCTGCCCATGGGCGCGCAACAGGAGGAGAACGCACCGGTGGCGCAACCTGCGCCCATCGCGCGCTCGGCCTTCCAGCCGGCCGCGGGCTCCGAGGTGTCCGTGACGGGCCGACCGCTGACCGCGCTCGGCACGGGCCCCGAGGCTGTTCAGCAGGCTCCTGTGGCCGCGCAGGCTGCGGCGGGCCCGGCGCTGCCCGAGGGGTTCGACCTGCCCGCCTTCGAGCGCGTGGCCAAGATGATCTTTATCCGCCTGCAGGCCGCCAACGACAAGTCCGACCTCGAGGACCTGCGCCAGTTCACGACGCCCGAGCTCTTTGCCTCGCTGCGCCTGGACCTGCAGGAGCGCGGCAGCGCCCCGCAGACCACCGACGTGGAGCGCGTGGATGCACAGGTGGTGGAGTTCGCCACCGAGGAAGGCCGCGAGATCGTGAGCGTGCGCTTCCACGGCCTCATCCGCGAGGAAGCCAGCCAGGCGGCCGAAGCCTTCGACGAGGTGTGGCACCTGGTGCGGCCGGTCGCCGGCGGCAACTGGGCGATTGCGGGCATCCAGCAATCGCAGTGACGCACGCCCGCGCCTGAAGCGCACTGCACCCGGGCCGCCTTGCGCGGCCCGGTTCACTTGTAGGGCCGCCTTGCGCGGCCCGGTTCACTTGTAGGGCCGCCTTGCGCGGGTACGATCCCGCGGCGTGATTCCGGCCCCCCTTCGCTCCTGCCCCGACTTCCTGCGCCTGTGGTGGTCGCGCCTGGCCAGCGTGAGCGCGGGCCAGATGCTGATGGTGGCCATCGGCTGGGAGGTCTACGACCTCACCGGCTCAGCCTGAGACCTGGGCCGCGTGGGCCTGCTGCAGTTCGGCCCGGCGCTTGCCCTCATGCTGCCGGCCGGCCACGTGGTGGACCGTTTCCACCGCGCCACGATCGTGGCCTGCTGCCTGGCGGCGCAGGGCAGCGTGGCGGCTCTCTTGTGGCTCAGCCCCTTCGAGGGCGTGTCGCAGCGCAGCGTGCTGCTGGGCGCATCGGTGCTGCTGGGTGCGATCAAGGCCTTGCAGATGCCGGCGCAGCAGGCGCTCGTGCCGCTGCTGGTGCCGGGTGAGTGGCTGGCGCGGGCACTGGCCTTCAGCTCGGCCGGGCTGCAGGTGGTCATCATCGCCGGGCCGGCGGTGGGCGGCTTTCTGTACGTGGCAGGCGCAGACGCGGTGCATGGCGCCTGTGTGCTGCTGTTTGCCGTCGCGGTGGCCCTGGCCGCGCGCATCCGGCATGCGCCGCCTGCTCACCACGAGCCTGCCAGCCTGCACCGCCTGCTGGCGGGCGTGCGCTACGTGCGCGGGAACCCGGTGGTGTTGGGCGCTATCTCGCTGGATCTCTTCGCCGTGCTGCTGGGCGGGGCCACCGCGCTGCTGCCGATCTTCGCCAAGGACATCCTGCACGTGGGGCCAGTGGGCATGGGCTGGTAGCGCGCGGCGCCCGCCGTCGGGGCGCTTCTCATGTCCCTTGCGCTCTCGCGCTGGCCCATCGAGCGTGGCGCGGGCCGCAAGCTGTTCGTGGCCATCGGCATCTATGGGCTGGCCACGCTCGTCTTCGGCCTGTCCACGTCCTTCTGGCTCTCGATGGTGGCGCTCGCCGTGACGGGCGCTGCCGACATGGTGAGCATCGTCGTGCGCCAGACACTCGTGCAGTTGGAAACCCCCGACGCGATGCGCGGGCGCGTGAGCGCCGTGAACTCGGTGTTCATCGGCGCCTCCAACCAGCTCGGCGAGTTCGAGTCGGGCGCCACCGCGGCCTGGCTGGGCCCAGTGGGCTCGGTGGTGCTCGGCGGGGTAGGCTCGATCGCCGTGGCGGCGTTGTGGTGGCGGGGCTTTCCGGCGCTCGCACGGCGCGACCGTCTGGCCCCTGTGCCGGGCGAGCCCGTCAGCGCGCCGCCCGGGGCACCCCGCTAGAAGACGGGTGCGCCCGGACGACGTGGCGGCTCAGCGCGCGTCCCCGCCTTGCGCCGCGCGCTCGAGCTTGGGTGCCGTGCGCAGGCTCAGCACCATTGTCACCGCCAGGATTGCCACCACCACGCCCAGCGACGCGGCCACCGGGATCTTGTAGACGTCGATGAGCATCATCTTCGTGCCGATGAATACCAGGATCACCGCCAGGCCGTAGCTCAGCAAGTGGAACTTCTCGGCCACCGCAGCGAGCAGGAAGTACATCGCGCGCAGACCCAGGATGGCGAAGATGTTGGAGGTGAGCACGATGAACGGATCCATCGTGATGGCGAAGATGGCCGGGATCGAATCCACCGCGAAGATCACGTCGGTCAGGCCCACCAGCGCAATCACCAGCAGCAGCGGCGTGGCGATGCGCTTGCCGTTTTCCACCGTGAAGAAACGCTCGCCGTCGAAGCCCTTGCTCACCGGCAACACCCGGCGCAGCAGCTTGAGCGCGGGATTGCTCTCGAGATCCGGCTCCTGCCCGGCGGCCCACCACATCTTGATGCCGGTGAGGATCAGGAAAGCGCCAAAGATGTACAGCACCCAGTGGAAGTGCGCGATCAGCCACGAGCCCACCAGGATCATCACCGTGCGCAGCACGATGGCGCCGATGATGCCGATCATCAGCACGCGCTTCTGGTAGGCCGGGGGCACCGCGAAGTACGTGAAGATCATCAGGAACACGAAGATGTTGTCCACCGCCAGGCTCTTCTCGATGAGGTAGCCGGTCAGGAACTCCATGGCCTTGGTGTTGGCGATCGCCGCCCCGTGATCCTGCTTCATGGCCCACCAGAACAGGCCGTTGAAGAGGAAGCTCAGGGCCACCCATATGAGCGACCAGTTCAGCGCCTCCTTCACGGAGACGGTGTGTGCGCCCTGCTTGCGCAGCACGACGAAGTCGACGAACAGCGCGACGAGCACGGAAACGACGAATACGGCCCACAGCCAGGCCGGCGCGATGGTGTCCATGGACACTCCTCCAGGAGAGTTGAAGATCGCGCCGAAAGGTCTTGCGGGCTGGGGTAGAGCCTGCGGTCCCGGGAGGTTGGCGGGCGCCAGCCTCCGTACTGACGGGGGGCCGCGGCAGCCGGGAGACTGCTAGCTACTCCCCTTTCGACGCCGTAATTGTGCGGGCTGAGCCAATGCCCCCACGCCTCATCGGTGAATCGGCGCCCGTGACCTGCGCTTGTCGTCGCGCCAACCGCCCCGCCCGACGCACGGCAAGTCGCCTGACGGGCCTTCGGTATGCTCGATCACGATGGAGCGTCCTTTCGTGCTGCACGCCGACAACCACTGTGTCGTCGTCGACAAGCCGGCTGGGTTGCCGGCCGTACCGGGCCGGCCCCAGGCCCTGCACGACTGTGCCTGGAGCCGGGTTCAGGCGCTGTACGCGGACGCCCGCGTGGTGCACCGGCTGGACATGGCGACCTCGGGCTTGCTGCTCTTTGCGCGCGGCGAGGCGGCGCAGCGTGCACTCTCACGCGCCTTCGAGGAGCGCCGCGTGCACAAGCGCTACGTGGCGGTGGTGGAGGGCGAGATGTCGGCACGGGAGGGCGAGATCGATCTGCCCATCGGGGCACACTGGCCGGATCGGCCGCGCCGGCACGTCGATCGCCAGCAGGGCCAAGCCGCCCTCACCCGATACCGCGTGCTGTCCGTCGAAGGCGGGCACACCCGCGTGGAGCTCGAGCCGGTGACCGGCCGCACGCACCAGCTGCGCGTGCACCTGGCAGCCATCGGACACCCGATCCTGGGCGATGCGCTCTATGCGCCGCCCCTGACGCGGGCGGCGGCACCGCGGCTGATGCTGCATGCGAGACTGCTGGCCTTCCCGCACCCGGGCACGGGAGAGACCTGCGAGCTGCGCAGCGAACCCGCCTTCGGCTTGCCTGTCATCGACGCACCATGCCAGAAACAACCCTGCTGATCCGCGACGCCGACGTCGTCGCGACGATGGACAACGAGCGGCGCGAGCTCACCCGCGCCAGCGTGTTCGTGCGCGGCTGCGCGATCGAGGCCATCGGGCCGGTCGAGGCGCTGCCGCGCGAGGCTGACCGCGTCATCGACGCGCGCGGGCACGTGGTGGTGCCGGGTCTCGTGAACACGCACCACCACATGTACCAGAGCCTGACGCGCG
>JBJTVI010000443.1:0-3745 GCA_046081145.1 Rubrivivax sp. | reverse complement strand
CCCAGCAGCTCCGGGGGTATCTTTGACTACGACCGCAAGTCGCTGCGGCTGAACGAGGTCAACGCTGCGCTGGAGAACCCGGCCGTCTGGAACGAGCCCAAGCGCGCGCAAGAGCTCGGCCGCGAGAAGAAGACCCTCGAGACGGTGGTGGACACCATCGGGCAACTGCAGAGCAACCTGGGCGACAACGCCGAGCTCTACGAGATGTCCAAGGCCGAGGGCGACATCGACGGCCTGCTGGCCATCCGCGAGGACGCACACCGGCTGCGGGAGGTCGTCGAGCAACTCGAGTTCCGACGCATGTTCGCCAACCCGGCCGACCCTGGCAACTGCTTCATCGACATCCAGGCTGGTGCCGGCGGCACCGAGGCCTGCGACTGGGCGCAGATGCTGCTGCGCCAGTACCTGAAGTACTGCGAGAGGAAGGGCTTCAAGGCCGAGGTGCTGGAGGAGACCGAGGGCGACGTGGCGGGCATCCGCAGCGCCACGCTCAAGGTAGAGGGCGACTACGCCTTCGGCCATCTGCGCACCGAGACGGGCGTGCACCGCCTGGTGCGCAAGAGCCCCTTCGACAGCGCAGGCGGCCGCCACACGAGCTTCGCGAGCCTGTTCGTCTACCCCGAGGTGGACGACTCCATCGAGATCGAGATCAACCCGGCCGATGTGCGCATCGACACCTTCCGCGCCAGTGGCGCGGGCGGCCAGCACATCAACAAGACCGACTCGGCCGTGCGCATCACGCACCTGCCCACGGGCATCGTCGTGCAGTGCCAGAACGACCGCTCGCAGCACCGCAACCGCGACGAGGCCTGGGCCATGCTGCGCAGCCGCCTGTACGAACACGAGATACGCAAGCAGATGGAGGCCCAGCAGAAGCTGGAGGACTCCAAGACCGACGTGGGCTGGGGCCACCAGATCCGATCCTACGTGCTGGACCAGTCCCGCATCAAGGACCTGCGCACGAACGTCGAAATCAGCAACACCCAGAAGGTGCTCGACGGCGACCTCGACTCCTTCGTCGAGGCCAGCCTCAAGCAGGGTCTGTAGGCCCGGGCTGCAGAGCCCTCCGCCCGGCACGCGCCACCCCCGACAACCCCGCATCATGGATACGCCCCTCATGCGTGAAGGAACCGCCCCGGCCATCGTGAGCCGCGCCGACTACGCCCCCCCGCCGTGGCGCATCCGCGCCGCCGAGCTCACCTTCGACCTCGACCCGGCCAAGACCCTCGTGGCCAGCCGGCTGACCGTGGAGCGCGCCGAGGGCACGCCAGCGGGCACGCCGCTCACGCTGCACGGAGAGGGCCTCACGCTGCTGCGCGTGATGAGCGGCGGAGAGAGCCTTTCCTTCCACCACGAGGAGGGGCGGCTGGTCATCGACAACCCGCCCGAGACGCCGAGCTTCGTGCTCGAGCTGCGCAACACCTGCGCCCCCGAGAAGAACACCCAGCTGTCAGGCCTGTACACCAGCGGCGGCGGCTTCTTCACGCAGTGCGAGGCCCAGGGCTTCAGGCGCATCACCTACTTCCTGGATCGGCCCGACGTGATGGCCGTCTACACCGTCACGCTGCGCGCCGACCGCGCGCGCTACCCGGTGCTGCTTTCCAACGGCAACCTCGTGGCCCAGGGCGAGCTCGAGGGCGGGCGCCACTACGCCACCTGGCACGATCCCTTCCCCAAGCCGAGCTACCTCTTCGCGCTGGTGGCCGCCGAGCTCGTCGCGCGCGAGCAGCGCATCCGCACCCGTGCGGGCACCGAGCACCTGCTGCAGGTGTGGGTGCGCCCGGGCGATCTGGGCAAGACGGAACACGCCATGGCCTCGCTCGTGGCCTCGGTGATCTGGGACGAGGCGCGCTTTGCGCTGCCGCTGGACCTGGAGCGATTCATGATCGTCGCGGTGGACGATTTCAACATGGGGGCGATGGAGAACAAGGGGCTCAACCTCTTCAACACCAAGTACGTGCTGGCCAGCCCGGCCAGCGCCACCGACGCCGATTTCGACGGCATCCAGCGCGTGGTGGCCCACGAGTACTTCCACAACTGGACCGGCAACCGCGTGACCTGCCGCGACTGGTTCCAGCTCTCCCTCAAGGAGGGCCTGACGGTCTTTCGTGACCAGGAGTTCGGCCAGGACATGGCCGCCGCGGCCTCGGCGCGCGCGGTGCGGCGCATCGAGGATGTGCGGGCGCTGCGCATGGTGCAGTTCCCGGAGGATGCCGGCCCGATGGCGCACCCGGTGCGGCCCGACCATTACGCGGCCATCGACAACTTCTACACCGCCACCGTCTACGAAAAGGGCGCCGAGGTGGTGCGGATGATGGAGGTGCTCGTCGGGCGCGAGGGCTTCGCGCGGGGCATGAAGCTGTACTTCGAGCGCCACGACGGCCAGGCCGTGACCTGCGACGACTTCGCGCAGGCCATTGCCGATGCCAACCCGGGCAGCGACCTGGCGCAGCACCTCGACGCCTTCAAGCGCTGGTACGGCCAGGCCGGCACGCCGCGCGTGACGGCGCGCGGCAGCTGGGATGCGGCCACGCAGCGCTACACGCTGGAACTGTCGCAGGCCACGCGCGGCGAGCCGCAGGTGATCCCCGTTCGCATGGGTCTGCTCGGCCCGGACAACGCCCCGCTTGCGCTGCGCCTGGAAGGCGACGAAGCGGCCGGCACCCCCGAGCGCACCCTGGTGCTCACCGATACCAGCCAGCGCTACACCTTCGTGGGCGTGGCCAGCCAGCCGCTGCCCTCGCTGCTGCGCGGCTTCTCGGCTCCGGTTCTGCTCGACGACGGGCTCGACGAGGCCTCGCTGCTGCGCCTGCTGCAGCACGACACCGACACCTTCAACCGCTGGGAGGCCGCGCAGCGCGTCTTCCACGCCCGGCTGGAGGCCGCGGTGGCGGCGTGCTCCGCGGCCGGCGAAGAGGCCCCCGGCGTGATCAGCCCCGTGGCCGATGGCGTGGACGCGGTGCTGCTGGGGGCGCTGCGCGCCGTGCTGCACGACCCGCAGCTCGATGCCGCGGTGAAAGCCCTGCTGCTGACGGTGCCGCCGGAGCGCAGCATCGCCGACCGGCTCGACCCGATGGACCCGCTGGCCGTGAACCGCGTGCGCGAGGCCATGCTCGACCACCTGGCGCAGGCCCTGCACGCCGACTGGGAGTGGGCTTTCCAGGCACACCAGGTGCGCGAGGGCTACCGCCCCGATGGCGAGCAGGTGGGCCGCCGCGCGCTGGCCAACCTGGCGCTGGCCATGCTCGTGCGCGGCGCCCGCGCCAGCGGCGACCCGGTCTGGCCCGGGCGCGCCTACCAGCGCGCCAAGGATGCCTCCAACCTCACCGACAGGCTCGGCGCGGTGGAGGCGCTGGCAGGCGTGCACGCCGAGCTGGCCCCGCCCGCGATCGAGCGGCTGTACGCCACCTTCGGGCACGACCCGCTGGTGCTCGACAAGTGGTTTGCGCTGCAGGCGCGCGTGCCCGAGCGCGAGGGACGCGTGTTCGCGCGCGTGCGCCAGCTCGTGCAGCACCCGGACTTCAGGCTTGCCAACCCGAACCGCGCGCGCGCCCTGCTCTTCACCTGGGATGCCAACCCGGCCGCCTTCCACCGGGCCGACGCCGCCGGCTACGTGCTGTGGGCCGACAAGGTGATGGAGATCGACGCCGAGAACCCGCAGCTCGCCGCCAAGTTCGCGCGGGCGCTGGACCGCTGGCGCGCCCTCGTGGAGCCGATGCGCAGCGCCGCGCGCGAAGCGCTCTTG
>JBJTVI010000442.1:0-2670 GCA_046081145.1 Rubrivivax sp. | reverse complement strand
GGCGCGCTGCCGCCGCGGTGCGTGAAGACCTGCACCACGCCGCCGATCGCATCGGCCCCGTGCAGCGTCGAGCCCGGTCCGCGCAGCACCTCGATGCGCGCCACCTGCCCCAGCCCGAATTGCTCGAGTGCCGTCAGCCCGAGCGTGGCCGAGCCCACGCGCACGCCGGCCACCAGCACCACCGTCTGGCCCGCCCCTGCCCCGCGCAGCAGCGCCCCCGTGCCCTGCCCGGGCCCGCCGGGGCGCGAGAGCTGCACGCCGGCCTCGCGGCGCAGCAAGTCGCCCAGCGAATCGGCAAGCGAGGCGCGGATCGTGGCCTCGTCGATGACGATGAGGTCGCCTGCCACGCGCTCGGGGGCCAGCGGCTCACGCGCGCCCGTGACGACCACTGGCGGCTGCATCGCCACCGCTGCGGGCTGCGCGCCCGCGGGCATCCCGGCACCACTGCCGACCGCGACCCAGGCCACTGCCTGCGCAGCCGCCCACACCCGAACCTTCCAGCCCACCGGGGGCCTGGAAAAACCTTCACGCCTCATGCATCCCTCCTGCGTCCGCACTCCCCGTGCGGTCCGACCTCGCCCTGGCAGGCGGCGGAGAAGGTATTGCGCAGGCGGACGGCCGCACCGCTCGAAAACGGCACCGGCACGCACGCGTGCGCCGCCCTCCGCGACGCCAGCCACCCATGCGCCAGGCCGGTATCCGGGCTCGCGAGTGTCGGGGGGCCCGATGTGTATCGGGCCCTCCGAAGCGGGCGGCGCCTTCCCAGGTGGGTTTCACCCAGTGGCTGCGTGGCCGCTCGCTCCTCGCTGACCGTTGCGGGGGCAGCGCCGGAATCGGCAGGAGATCGATCGACCCCCCGCCCCACCGGCTTCCCGTTCAACCCGCGGCCCTGGCAGGGCAGCAGGCACCTGGTGCAAGCCAGATCATCTTAGCGCACCTGGACGGTGCGTAGGCTGACGATTCGGGGCGTCTGGCGCCCCCAGGGGCGTGCTGGCTACGCGGCCGACGCGCCAATGTCCGCTACCCCGCCGGTATACTTCGGCTTTCCCACGAGGCACCTCGCGCCAACGCGCCGCGCGGGCCAGCCTGCAGCAATGACCAAGTTCGTCTTCGTCACCGGCGGTGTGGTCTCCTCCCTGGGCAAGGGGATCGCCGCCGCGTCTCTGGCCGCCCTCCTCGAGTCGCGCGGCATGAACGTCACCCTCGTCAAGCTCGACCCGTACCTCAACGTGGATCCGGGCACGATGAGCCCCTTCCAGCACGGCGAGGTCTACGTCACCGACGACGGCGCCGAGACCGACCTCGACCTGGGCCACTACGAGCGCTTCATCACGACCCGGATGCGGCGCACCAACAACTTCACCACCGGCCAGATCTACAAGAGCGTGCTCGAGAAGGAGCGCCGCGGCGACTACCTCGGCAAGACGGTGCAGGTAATCCCGCACGTCACCAACGAGATCCAGGAGTTCGTCAAGCGCGGCGCGGCCGAGGTGGACGTGGCCATCGTCGAGATCGGCGGCACGGTGGGCGACATCGAGTCCCTGCCCTTCCTGGAGGCCGTACGGCAGTTGAGCCTGAAGCTCGGCCCCACCCACACCGCCTTCGTGCACCTGACCTACGTGCCCTGGATCGCCGCGGCCGGCGAACTCAAGACCAAGCCCACGCAGCACACGGTGCAGAAGCTGCGCGAGATCGGCATACAGCCCGACGCGCTGCTGTGCCGCGCCGACCGGCCGATCCCGGACGACGAGCGCGACAAGATCAGCCTGTTCACCAACGTGGCGCTGCACGGCGTGATCTCGATGTGGGACGTGGACACCATCTACAAGGTGCCCCGCATGCTGCACGAGCAAGGACTGGACGAGCTCATCTGCATGAAGCTGCAGATGCTGACCAAGCCTGCGGACCTCAGGCGCTGGGACTCGCTCGTGCATGAAGTGGGGCACCCGGCTGCCAGCGTGAAGATCGCCATGTGCGGCAAGTACACCGACCTGTCGGACTCGTACAAGTCGCTCAACGAGGCGCTGCGCCACGCCGGCATCCACAACCACGCCCGCGTGGACATCGAGTATGTGGACGCCGAGACGCTGACCGCCGACAACGTGGCGCAGTTGGGCCGCTTTGACGCCATCCTGGTGCCCGGGGGCTTCGGCAAGCGCGGCATCGAGGGCAAGATCAGCGCGGTGCGGTTCGCGCGGGAGCACAGGATTCCCTACCTCGGCATCTGCCTGGGCATGCAGGTGGCCACGATCGAGTTCGCGCGCAACGTGGCCGGGCTGGCGGGCGCGAACAGCACCGAGTTCGACCCGCAGACGCCGCACCCGGTGATCGCATTGATCACCGAGTGGAAGGACTCGGACGGCACGATCCACCGCCGCGACGCGCAATCCGACCTGGGCGGCACCATGCGGCTCGGCGCCCAGAGCTCGGATGTGGTCAAGGACACGCTGGCGGCCGAGATCTACGGGCCGGTCGTCACCGAGCGCCACCGCCACCGCTACGAGGCCAACGTGCACTACCTGCAGCGCCTGCGCGACGCGGGTCTGGTGATCTCGGCACTGACCCAGCGCGAGCAGCTGACCGAGATCGTGGAGCTGCCGCGCGAGGTCCACCCCTGGTTCGTGGGCGTGCAGTTCCACCCGGAGTTCAAGTCCACGCCCTGGAACGGCC
>JBJTVI010000441.1:0-2230 GCA_046081145.1 Rubrivivax sp. | reverse complement strand
CGTTCTCGCCGGTTTCCTTGGCGAGCGCCGGCGTCCAGTCGCGGCCCTGCCAGTCGACCAGGTGCGCCGGGGGCTGCTCGGTCATGCCCTCCCACCAGACGTCGCCGTCGTCGGTGAGCGCCACGTTCGTGAAGATCGTGTCGCTCTTCAGCGAGGCCATGCAGTTGGGGTTGGTGTGGTCGTTGGTGCCCGGCGCCACGCCGAAGTAGCCGGCCTCGGGGTTGATGGCGTACAGGCGCCCGTCGCCGTGCGGCTTGATCCAGGCGATGTCGTCGCCGATGGTCGTGACCTTCCAGCCCTCGTAGCCGGCGGGCGGCACGAGCATGCTGAAGTTGGTCTTGCCGCAGGCGCTGGGGAAGGCTGCGGCCACGTGGTACTTGCGGCCCTCGGGCGAGGTCACGCCCAGGATCAGCATGTGCTCGGCCAGCCACCCCTGCTCGTGCCCCATCTTGGAGGCGATGCGCAGCGCGAAGCACTTCTTGCCCAGCAGCGCGTTGCCGCCGTAGCCCGAGCCGTAGCTCCAGATCTCGCGCGTCTCGGGGTAGTGGACGATGTACTTGGTCGGGTTGCAGGGCCAGGGCACGTCGGCCTGGCCGGCGGCCAGTGGTGCACCCACCGTGTGCACGCAGGGCACGAAGAAGCCGTCGTCACCCAGCACGTCCAGCGCACCGCGGCCCATGCGCGTCATGGTGCGCATGCTCACCACCTCGTAGGGGCTGTCGGTGAGCTCCACGCCGATATGGGAAATGTGCGAGCCCAGCGGCCCCATCGAGAAGGGCACCACGTACATCGTGCGCCCGCGCATGGCGCCGCGAAAGAGCGCGGCCTGCCCCGTCTGCAGGCGCGCGCGCATCTCGGCCGGGGCCATCCAGTTGTTGGTGGGGCCGGCTTCCTCGCGGTCTTCGGTGCAGATGAAGGTGCGGTCTTCCACGCGCGCCACGTCGCTCGGGTCGCTCCAGGCGAGAAAGCTGCCCGGGCGCCTGGCCGGGTTCAGCGGGCGCATCGTGCCGGCGGCAACGAGCTGCGCGCACATCCGCTCATACTCGGCCGGGGAGCCGTCGCACCAGCAGATCGCATCGGGCTGGGTGAGGGCGGCGACCTCGGCCACCCAGTCGAGGAGCCGGGCGTGCTTGACGTGGGCGGGTGCGTTCAGGCGCACCCCATCCATCGCAGGATGGTTCATGGTGGCGGGATCCGGGGAAAAGTTGCGGGGATGTTTCAGGCCAGGCCCCGCCTGCGCGGGTGCGCACGCGCAGGGACTCGCCTGAAATGACCTCGCACGCCCGGGGCGCGCCGCGCCCCGAAATGGTGCAACCTCGGATTGTCCTCCGAAAGAAACCCGCTGTAACCTGGGGGCGGGGCCGCGATTATGCGCATCATCAAGCGTGGCGCGCGTCGGTCCCGGCGCCTGCCTGCGGGCGCCAGCCTGCGGGTGGGCCCGGACCTTGCTCACCTTCGGCTCGGCGCCTGCCACCCGCCTCAGCCTCCACAGCGACACCCCCATGGAAACCCTGCGCATCCTGCAAGCTCTCTTCACGGCCTACATCGGCCTGTTCGCCGCCTCAGTGGTGCTCAACAACCTCACCGACTACGGCACGAACCACACCTTCGTGCGCCACGTGATGAGCATGGACACCGTCTTCCCGGACTGCCGGCTCACGAACCGGCGCATCACCTCGCCGCTGCTGCACCACGCGGCCTACATCTTCATCATCGTGCTGGAGGCTGCCGTGGCGCTGCTGTGCCTGTGGGGGGCGTGGGTGATCTGGGGTGCGCGCGGCCTGGACGTGGCGGGCTTTCAGGCGGCCAAGTCGATCGCCCTGTCGGGCCTGGGCCTGGGCTTCACGGTGTGGTTCGCGATCTTCGTCATCGGTGCGGGCCAGTGGTGGTGCGCCTGGCAGTCCAAGGACTACAGCGGGCAGGATGCGACCTTTCGCTACTACATGGCCATCGCCGTCGTGTTCGCGATCGTGATGCAGCCGGCCTGAGCGGGCCCTCCCCAAGCCCTCCCCGAGCCCTCCTTCCAAGCCCTCGATCCGGGCCGGGCCACCTCGTCGGCCGCGGCCGGGCTTCACAGGAACCGCGTCATGCACATCCTCAGCGTCAACGTCGCGCGCGTGCAGTCGCGCCTGATGAACGGCCGACGCGTGCGCACCGCCATCGGCAAGCGCCCCGTCGAGGGCCGTGTGGCGGTGCACCGGCTCGGCCTGGCGGGCGACGAGCAGGCACA
>JBJTVI010000440.1:0-3281 GCA_046081145.1 Rubrivivax sp. | reverse complement strand
CGGGCCGCGCGGGTGCACCGGCCTGGCGGCTGCACGTCTGGGATCTCCAGGGCCCCCCGCGGAGCTGGCCGGCGCAGCTGGAGGCGGCCACGCGTGCACAACCGGTCTTTGCGCTCGTCTCCGGGGCGGGTGCGGCCGACTGGGCACCGGTTCACCGCCACTGCGAGGCGCAACGCTTGCCCTGCCTCTTCCCCCAGGTGGATGCGCCGGGCGACACGCGCCCGGGGCGCAGCAGCTTCTACCTCTCCGGCGGGGTGGCGGCGGAAGGTGCCGTGGTGGCGCGGGCCCTGTCAGGCGCCACCGGTGGCACCGCCGTGCCCAGGTGGCTGCAGCTGCGCCTGGCCGGCGACGCCGTGGCCGAGGCGGGGGCGCAGGCCTTGCGTTCCGCGTTGCCGGCGGAGACGGAGGTGGTGGAGCGGGTGGTTGGGCCGGGCTCGGTGGCGTCCTGGCGCCAGGCGGTGGTCGACCTGCGCCCAGGCGAGGCCGTGATGCTGTGGCTGCGCCTGCACGCGCTCGAGGCCTTCGTGCGCGCGGTGCCTATGCCGGTGCCGGGCGTGCGCTGGGCCCACTCGGGCTGGCTGGCCCTGCCCGAGGCACAGGCGCTCACGCAGCCCTGGCGCGAGGCCTTGCTGGCCACGTACCCGCTGGACCCGCCGGCCAGGCGCGAGCGACGCCTGAAGTTCAACCTCGAGCCGTGGCTGGCCGGCAAGGCGATTGCGCCGGCGCCGCTCGCAGTGCTGGGCAACGCGCTGGCGGCCTGCAACCTGCTCACCGAGGGGATGATGGGGTTGCGAGGCCTGGCCTCCCAGGCCTGGCTCGTGGAGCAGATCGAGGCCTACCCGGCGGCCATGGGCAACGCGCCCGCGCCGCAGGCCTTGCCGCACTTCAACCTCGGGCCGGGCCGGCGCATCTCGGCCCATGGGGCCTACCTGGTGCGCTACGGCCCCGAGCCCGGTGCCGCCGGGCTGCGGCCGGTGGGCGAGTGGATCGCGCCCTGAGCGTTCACACGACCTGGTAGGGCCGCATCATCTCGTGGTCCTCGTGCGAGAGGATGTGGCAGTGGTAGACGTACTCGCCGCTGCGCGGGAAGCTCACGAGCACGCGCGTGACCTCTCCCGGATAGGCCAGGACCGTGTCCTTTCGGCCCCGCTCGTAGGGCAACGGTGTCACGGCCGGCGTGAGCGGGTTGATCGTGACGTTTGAAAGGACGGCGCCATTGGAGCCGTCGGTGTTGAGCTTGGCGGTGAGGGTGCCGGTGAAGGGTTGGCGGTCCAGGATGCGGAAGTCCGTCAGGTGCAGGTGCATCGGGTGCGCATCGACGGTCGTGTTGTAGAACTCCCAGACCTCGGTGCTGCCCAGCGCGGGTCGCTCCGAGATCGGATCCTTCGCCACCAAGGTGCCCTGCACCGTGGCGCCGCTGGCGCTCGTCACCGGGTCGACCGGGCCGAGCATGGTCTGCAGCCTGCCGAAACGGTCGGTGCCTTCGAAAAGGAAGATGCGCCGCCGCGTGGCACCCGCCGACGCTGTGGCGGTGGGCAGGGCGCCCGAGAGGGGTCGCAGCGAAGTGCCCATCGCCACCGAGGCCGTGGGTGTCGCGCCTACCGTCAGCGGCACCACGTCGAACGCCATCAGCTGGTCGTCGATGCCCACGCGCACCTTGGTGCCGGCCGGGTAGGGCGTGGGGGCGCTGTTGCCCAGCAGCAGGCGCGTGCCCACCGGCACGGCACCGAAATCCACGATGACGTCGTAGCGCTCGCCTGGTGCGATGACGAGCGTGCCTGTCACGCCCTTGACCGAGGGAACCTGGGGCGTGTCGAGCAGGCCGAGTTCGTTGCCGATGACCCACATCGGCGGCGCCGCCATGCCCCGGGGCGGCTGCAGGCGCAGCTCGTAGACGCGTGAGTCCGAGGCGTTGAGGAGGCGCAGGCGGTACTTGCGTTGTTCCACCGACATCCGGGGCCACGCCTTGCCGTTGACGACCATGATGTCGCCGAAGAACTCCGGCAGGTGCGTGGGCACCGGCAGGTTCCGCTTTGTCGACGAGGCCGGGTAGTACATCTGGCCGTTCGTGTAGAACATGCGGTCCTGCAGCACCAGGGGCACCTCGTAGGGGAAGGACGGGAGCACGTTCGTGGCGCGCAGCTGGTTCTCGTTGGCGTCGCGGATGAAGTACAGCCCCGCCAGTCCCATGTAGGCATTGGTGCGGGTGATGCCCAGCGTGTGGTCGTGGTACCAGAGGTGTGCGGCCTCCTGCGTGTTGTCGAACACGTAAGGCCGCCCGAAGACACGGCCAACGTACTGGTCGTTCGGCGTGAACCAGGCATCGGGCAAGCCGTCGCTGACCGAAGAGGACGCGCCGCCATGCAGGTGCACCGACACGGGCACCGGCGCGGTACCACCCAGCCCGCCGGGGTTGGCCCAGTCCCGTGTGGTGTCCACGGGCAGGCGCTGCGGGATGCCCCCCAGTCCATTGACGTAGGCCACCGTGATGGGCTGGCCCTGGCTCACTTCGAAGGTGGGGCCCGGTGAGGAGGGAATGCCCGACAGGCCGGCGTAGCCCCAGGCCGTGGCCGGTGGCACGCCCACGCCGAGCCCGAAGTCGGCCCAGAACTCGAGGATCGTCAGGGCATAGGCCGAGCCGAGGGCTGGCACGGCGCGAAACGCCGGGTCGAGCGGGTTGAAGAGCGCGTTCACGTACTTCGGCACCGACAGCGGCGACAAAGGCTGCAGCCGTGCCGGGGCTGCAGCGTGGGTGCGTGATGCGCTGGCCAGCCAGGCGGCGGGAACCAGTGCCGTGGTGCATCCGGCTGCGCCGGATCGCAACCACGCTCGACGGGTGATCGTGTCCATCTCCGCTCTCCTCAGGGTTGATGAAGCTGCAATTCGCGCAACAGGTCACGTGCCGTAGCCGGTCCCTCCAGGCGCACCCAGCGCGGCTCGCCCGCGAGCCGCACGAAGGTGACCAAGGGGTGGTTCATCTTGTCGCCACGCCAGGTGCCGAAGGCCCGCTGCACGGCCACGCTGGCCTGCGTGGTGCCGGTCAGGAAGTGCCACCGGTCGCCGGCTCCGAAGCGGCGTGCGTAGGCCTCCAGGCGCGGCGGTGTGTCGTGCAGCGGGTCGATGGAGATCGACACCATCCGGACGCGCTTCCCGCTCTCCTGCAGCCGCTCCTGCACCTGCGCAAAGACCTGCGACTGCAAGGGGCAAACCGTGGTGCAGTCCGTGTAGATGAAGTTCAGCAGCACCGGCTCGCCCGTGCCCAGCCAGTCGGCCAGGCGTGC
>JBJTVI010000439.1:0-11475 GCA_046081145.1 Rubrivivax sp. | reverse complement strand
GTACAAGGCCGTGGTCGAAGCCAGCCGCCGCGCGCAGCGCGCGCCGCTGGACCTGCTGGCCGCCGCGGGCGCCATCTCGAGCCCCTACCAGTTCCACTGGCGGCGCTTCGTGTTCGAGCAGTTCCCGCGCGGGACGGGCTTTGCGCCCCTGGCCGCCCCCGAGATCCGGGAGGAGCTGCCGCTGGCCCCCGTACAGGCCTTCTCCATCGACGACTCGCACACCACCGAGATCGACGACGCGCTCTCCGTGCAGGGCCTGGGGTCGGGCACGGTGATCTTCGGCATCCACATCGCCGCGCCGGGCCTGGCGATCACGCCCGACTCGGCGCTCGATCGAATCGCGCGAGAGCGCCTGTCCACCGTCTACATGCCCGGCCACAAGCTCACCATGCTTCCCGACGAGGTGGTGCAGCGCTACACCCTCACCGAGGGCCGGGACTGCCCGGCCGTGAGCCTGTACCTCACGCTGGACGAGACGACGCTGGAGGTGCGCGAGCGCCAGACCCGCCTGGAGCGGGTGCCCATCGCCACCAACCTGCGCCATGATCTGCTCGACGCGCTCGTCACCGAGCCCTCGCTCACCGGGCAGGCGCCGGCGGCCTACCCCTTCGCACGCGAGCTCGCCTTCGCCTTTCGCCTGGCGCAGGCGCTCAAGGCCCAGCGCGAGGCGGTGCGCGGCAAGCCCGAGAACTTCAACCGGCCCGACTACACCTTCAGGCTCGAGGGCGGCTCGGGCGAGCCCGATGGCAGCGAGCGCGTGCACATCGTCGCGCGCGTGCGCGGCGCGCCCCTGGACCTGATCGTGGCCGAGGCGATGATCCTGGCCAATTCCACCTGGGGCGCGTGGCTGGCCGAGCTCGGCGTGCCGGCCATCTACCGCAGCCAGGCAAGCCTGGCCCCGGGGATCAAGGTGCGCATGGGCACCCGTCCGCTGCCCCACGCGGGCATGGGCGTGGGGTGCTACAGCTGGGCCACCTCGCCGCTGCGCCGCTACGTCGATCTCGTCAACCAGTGGCAGATCATCGCCTGCGCGCGCCATGGCTCGACCGCCGCGCTCGCCGCCCCCTTCCGGCCCAAGGATGCGACGCTGTTCGCCATCATCTCCAACTTCGACACCGCCTACACCGCCTACGCCGACTTCCAGCGCCAGATCGAGCGCTACTGGACCATCCGCTGGCTCGAGCAGAACGGCCTGGCAGAGATCGAGGCCACGGTGATCAAGGAGGGGCTGGTGCGCGCGCAGACCCTGCCGCTGGTGCTCGGCGCCACGGGCGTGGACCCGCTGCCGCGAGGCGCCCAGGTACGGGTGCGGCTCACCGGGCGCGACCTGCTGACGCTGGATGTCTGGTCCGCCCTGGTTGCGCGGCTGGATGCCGGCCTGCCCGCAGCCGCTGCCGGTGCCCCCCCGCCGGAGGACGACGAGGAGGGCGACGAAGCCGCCTCGGCCGGGCCCCTGGCGCTGGCCATCGACATCGACGAGGCGCCGCCGGCTGCCTCGCCCGAGCCGACCGCGCCACCGGGGGCCGCCTGATCCGGCCGGCGGGGAGCAAGCGATGCGAGCCTGGCGTCCGCGCGAGTGGTCGACGCTGCAGTGGGCCCTGGCCGCCTCGGTGGCGGCACACGCCGCGCTGCTGACCGTGCGGGTGGCCGATCCGCAGGCCCTGCGCCGCGCCTTCACGGACACGCCGCTGGAGGTGATCCTCGTGAACGCCCGCGGCCAGGAACCCCCCACCCAGGCGCAGGCCATCGCCCAGGCCAACCTTGCCGGCGGAGGGCAGGCCGCGGCCGGACGCGCCACCTCGCCGCTGCCCATGGCCGCCACCACCGAGAGCGGCGATGCGGCCGAGACCACGCAGCGCCAGGTGCAGCAGCTGCAGCAGGAGCAGCAGATGCTGCTGGCGCAGGTGCGCCGGGAGCTGGCGATGCTGCCGCTGCCTGCCGCCCCGGCCCGCGCCGGGCTCTCGCCGCAGGAGCGCGAGCAGGAGGAGCGTCGCCGCCAGCTCGTGCGGCTGCTCGCCGAGATCGAAAAGCGCATCGAGCAGGAAAACGCACGCCCGCGCAAGCGCTACGTGAGCCCGGCCACCCGGGAGGCCACCTACGCCGTCTACTACGACGCGCTGCGCCGGCGCATCGAGGAGCGCGGCACGCGCGATTTCCCCGAGGCGCAGGGACGCAAGCTCTACGGGGAGCTCACCATGAACATCACCGTGGATGCCGAGGGCCGGGTGGTGAGTGCCGAGGTGGTGCGCCCCTCGGATTCGCGCGTGCTCGATCAGCGTGCGCTGGCCATCGTGCACGGGGCCGGGCCCTACGGCACGTTCACGCCCCAGATGCGCCAGCAGGCCGACCAGATCGTGGTGACTTCGCGCTTTCGATTCACGCGCCAGGACAGCCTCGAGACCTCCGTCTCGGCCCCCGGGAGCTGAGGGGCCATGGCCAGAAGCTCCCCCGCGTGGCTGCGCCAGGCCGCCCGGCTGCTGGGCCTGGTGGCGCTGTGCGGGCTCGCGCTGCAGCTCACCTTCGCGCTGCGGGTGGCGGCCATGGCCGTGGTCGACCCGCAATCCACCGCCTTTCAGCGCAGCGAGGCCTGGCGGCTGCTGTCCGGCACCGGGGAGCTGCGCTGGCGCCAGGAGTGGGTGGAGGGCACGCGCATCTCGCCGCACCTGGCCCGCGCCGTGATCGCCAGCGAGGACGGCGCCTTCGCCACGCATGCGGGCTTCGACTGGGAAGCTCTCGAGCGGGCCTGGGCACGCAACACGCGCGCCCAGGAGCAGGCAGCGCGCACGCGCCCGCCTGGC
The DNA here is from genome assembly GCA_046081145.1 of Rubrivivax sp. Taxonomy (GTDB): domain Bacteria; phylum Pseudomonadota; class Gammaproteobacteria; order Burkholderiales; family Burkholderiaceae_C; genus Rubrivivax. Next base: position 8,677 of record JBJTVI010000439.1, on the reverse strand, counting down.
GATGCAGCGGCGGGCGCCCGCCGTGCGGGCGAGCCCCGGCTGGTGGGCGGCTCCACCATCACCCAGCAGCTGGCCAAGAACCTCGTCCTGTCGGGTGAGCGCACGGTGGCCCGCAAGGCGCAGGAATTCGTCATCACGGCGATGCTCGAGGCATTCCTGAGCAAGCGCCGGATCCTGGAGATCTACCTCAACAGCGTCGAATGGGGCGCCGGGGTCTTCGGAGCCCAGGCCGCCGCACGGCACTACTACCGCATCGATGCCGCCCGGCTCGCTCCGGAGCAGGCGGCCCGCCTGGCAGTGATGCTGCCGGCACCCAAGCGCTTCGAACGCTTGCCCGCCTCGCCCTACCTGGCGGCGCGCACCGCCTCCGTCCTGGCCCGCATGGGCATGGCCAGCCTGCCCTGAGCGCAGACCGGGCGCGGGTCACGGGTCACAATGGCGCCATGGAGCTTTCGGACACCGCCCGCGAGATCGCCGCCGAGGCCGCACGCCTGGTCGTCGAGACGGGCCTGGAGTACCCGGCGGCCAAGGCCAAGGCGGCGCGCAGCCTCGGTCGCGGCGGCGCGGGGCGCGCCGAGCTGCCCCCCAACGAGATCGTCGAGGACGAGGTGCGGGCCTACCTCGAGCTGTACTGCGCCCAGACGCAGCCCCTGGAGCTCGCCGCGCTGCGCGCGGCGGCCGCGCGCTGGATGGAGCGGCTGGCCAGCCTGCGTCCGTTCCTGTCCGGCGCAGTCTGGCGCGGCACCGCCACCCGGCTGTCGAGCGTGCGGCTGGAGCTCTACTGCGACGACCCGAAGGCCGCCGAGCTGCTCCTGATGGACCTGGGGGTGCCCTACGACGTGGACACCCTGGACGCCGGCAGCCCGCGTGCGCGCGACGTGCTGACCGTCTCGAGCCCGAGCCGGGAGCTGGGCGAGCGTGTCACGGTGCACCTCTTCGTGCACGACTACGACGAGCTGCGCGGTGCGCTGCGCCCGGACGCGCGCGGGCGCAGTTGGCGCGGCGACCTCGCGGCGTTGCAGCGCCTGGTGGTCGAAGCCGGCACCCCACCATGACGAACCGGCGCCGCGCCATCGTCGTGACGGCTGCCGTGGCACTCGGGGCGGGCCTGGGCTGGCGCGTGCTGCGCGAGCTGCTCGGCGATCCCGGCACGGCGCCGGCAGGCGCGCCCATCGGTGCCGCCACCCCTGGCGCCGAGGCGGCCTTGTGGGCGCTGCGCCTGCAGCGCCCGGAAGGCGGCGAGCTGGTGCTGGAGAGCCTGCGGGGCCGCCCGCTGGTCGTCAACTTCTGGGCCACCTGGTGCCCACCCTGCGTGCACGAGCTGCCCGAGATCGACCGCTTCCACGCCGACCACGCAGCTCGCGGGTGGCAGGTGGTGGGCATTGCCGTGGACTCCCCCACGGCCGTGCGCGAGTTCCTGGCACGCCGGCCGCTGCGCTTCCCGATCGGCCTGGCCGGGCTCGAGGGCGCGGATCTGGCGCGGCAGCTGGGCAACTCGGCAGGCGGCCTGCCCTTCACGGTGGCGCTCGATGCGAGCGGGCAGGTGGTTCGCCGCAAGCTCGGCGCCACGAACTACGCCGAACTCGCCTCCTGGGCAGCACCACGCTGAACTCGGGCAAACCTGCTTGTATCTTTCGGCATTTTGCGTAAAGTAGGTGCGAACCGGTCCCTCCGGGCCGGCCAGTAGAATGCGCCTCATGTCGATCCTCGTCCTCCACGGACCCAACCTGAACCTGCTGGGCACCCGGGAGCCCGAGGTTTATGGCCACACCACTTTGGCCCAGATAGACGCCGATCTCCTGCAAATCGCCTCAGAAGCCGGCGTGACGCTGGCAACTCTGCAGAGCAACCACGAGGGCGTGCTGATCGACCGGATCCACGCGGCGCGCACCGACGGCACACGCTTCATCATCATCAACCCGGGAGGGCTCACGCACACGAGCGTGGCCCTGCGCGACGCCCTGGCCGGTGTCGGGCTGCCCTTCATCGAGGTGCACCTGAGCAATGTCCACCGCCGCGAGCCCTTTCGCCACCACTCCTTGCTGACGGGCATCGCCCTGGGTGTCATCGCCGGCCTGGGCCCGCACGGCTACCGCCTCGCGCTCGACTACGCGCTGCGACACGCCGTCGAGCCCGGCGCCTGATCCCCGCGCCTGCCCCTCCCCGCGTACCCCGCCCACCCCGCCTGCCTCACCCGTGCCAGGAGCCCGCAGGGCGCATCTGCCCGGGGCCTGAAGCCGCACCTCATCCCCTTTTGCCTGGAGGCCCCATGGACCTGCGCAAGCTCAAGACCCTGATCGACCTCGTTTCGGAGTCGAGCATCTCGGAGCTCGAGATCACGGAGGCCGACGGCAAGGTCCGCATCGTCAAGGCGAGCGCGCCGGCTGCCTTGCCGGCGGTGATGATGCCGCCGCTGCCGGTGGCGGCCGTGGCCGCGCCCGGGTCGGCCGTGGCCCAGGCTGTGGCGGCCGCACCCGTGGCCGCCGCGCCTGCCGCGGCGTCAGCGGCCACCCCGGCGGAGTCGGGCAAGGTGGTCAAGTCGCCCATGGTGGGCACCTTCTACCGCGCGGCCAGCCCCGGGGCCAAGCCTTTCGTCGAGGTGGGCGACGTCGTGAAGGAGGGCTCGGCGGTCTGCATCATCGAGGCGATGAAGATCATGAACGAGATCGAGTCCGACGTGGCCGGCACGATCGCCCGGGTGCTGTGCGAGAACGGGCAGGCGGTCGAGTACGGGCAGCCGCTGTTCATCCTCGAGTGATCGGCCGGCCATGTTCAAGAAGATCCTGATCGCCAACCGCGGCGAGATCGCGCTGCGGATCCAGCGCGCCTGCCGCCAGCTCGGCATCCGCTCGGTGGTCGTCTACTCCGAGGCCGATCGCGAGGCCAAGTTCGTCAAGCTCGCCGACGAGGCGGTGTGCATCGGCCCGGCCCCGTCCTCGCAGAGCTACCTCAACATGCCCGCGATCATCTCGACGGCCGAGGTGACCGACGCCGAGGCCATCCACCCGGGCTACGGCTTCCTCAGCGAAAACGCCGATTTCGCCGAGCGGGTGGAAAAGAGCGGCTTCGTCTTCATCGGGCCCACCTCCGAGGCCATCCGCACGATGGGCGACAAGGTCTCGGCCAAGCAGGCCATGATCAAGGCTGGGGTGCCCTGCGTGCCCGGCTCAGAGGGCGCCCTGCCCGATGATCCCAAGGAGATCGTGCGCATCGCGCGCGCCGTCGGCTATCCGGTCATCATCAAGGCCGCCGGGGGCGGCGGTGGCCGCGGGATGCGCGTGGTGCACACCGAGGCTGCGCTGGTGCACGCCGTGCAGACCACGCGCGCCGAGGCCGGCGCGGCCTTCGGCAATGCCGCCGTGTACATGGAGAAGTTCCTTGAGAACCCGCGGCACGTGGAGATCCAGGTGCTCGCCGATGCCCACCGCAACTCCCTGTGGCTCGGCGAGCGCGACTGCTCCATGCAACGTCGCCACCAGAAGATCATCGAGGAGGCACCCGCACCGGGCATCGCGCGGCGCCTGATCGAGAAGGTGGGCGACCGCTGCGCGGCGGCCTGCAAGAATATCGGCTACCGCGGCGCGGGCACCTTCGAGTTCCTGTACGAGAACGGCGAGTTCTACTTCATCGAGATGAACACCCGCGTGCAGGTGGAGCATCCGGTGACGGAACTCGTCACCGGCATCGACATCGTGCAGATGCAGATCCGCATCGCCGCCGGGGAGAAGCTACCGTTCAGCCAGCGCAGCATCGAGCGCCGGGGCCATGCGATCGAGTGCCGCATCAATGCCGAGCACCCCTACACCTTCGTTCCCTCGCCCGGCCGCATCACGATGTGGCACCCGCCCGGCGGGCCGGGGGTGCGCGTCGACTCGCACGCCTACACCAACTACACGGTGCCGCCGCACTACGACTCCATGATCGGCAAGGTGATCGTGCACGGCGACACGCGCGAGCAGGCCCTGGCGCGCATGCGTACCGCGCTGTCCGAGACGGTGGTCGAGGGCATCCAGACCAACATCGCGCTGCACCGCGAGCTCATGAACGACGCCAACTTCGAGGCCGGCGGGACGAACATCCACTACCTCGAATCCTGGCTCGCGCAGCGCAAGCGCTGAGCACGCGCGAGGCCCTCCAGGTGTTCGAACTCGTCGTGCAGGCCCCGCAGGAGCGGGTGGAAGCCATGGGCGATGTGCTGATGGACGAGCTCGATGCCCTGTCGGTATCGGTGGAGGACGCCGACGCGGGCAGCCAGGCCGAGCAGGCCCTGTTCGGCGAACCCGGCCTGCCCGTGCCGCGCCAGGCGTGGCTGCACTCGCAGGTGCAGGCGCTGTTCGAGGACGAGGCAGGCGCCACTCGGGCCGCCGCGGCTCTCATGGCGCTGCCGTGGTCGCCCGAGTTGCGGCTGCTCGCGCTGCGTGCCGTGGCTGACGCGGATTGGGTGCGGCTGACGCAGTCGCAGTTTGCGCCGGTGGCCATTGCGCCCGGCTTTTGGATCGTCCCGAGCTGGCATGAGGTCCCGCCCGAGGCCAGGCACGTGATCCGGCTCGACCCCGGGCTGGCTTTCGGCACCGGCACCCACCCGACCACGCGCATGTGCCTGCGGTGGATCGCCCGCGAGGCCGCGGCGCAGCGCCCCTGGGCGCGCGTGCTCGACTACGGCTGCGGCTCGGGGATCCTCGCGGTTGCGGCTGCGCTGCACGGGGCTCGCGCGGTGCAGGCCGTGGACATCGACCCGGCGGCTGTCGAGTCCACCCGGGCCAACGCCCTGGCCAACGGCGTCTGCCTCCAGGCCGGTCTGCCCGCGCTCGCCCAGGGCGAGCACGAGGTGGTCCTGGCCAACATCCTGGCCATGCCGCTGCAGCTGCTCGCTCCGCTCCTGTGCGGGCACGTGGCGCCGGGCGGGCACCTCGTGCTCGCCGGCATTCTCGAGCGACAGCACGAGCAGATCACGCAAGCCTATGCGCCCTGGATCCACCTGGCGGTGGCCGACCTCGAGGACGGCTGGGTGCTCATGACCGGCTCGCGGCCACAGGCCTGAAGCGGCCCCTGCCGGGCCCCGCCAGAGCCCCGCGTGGCATCATCCCCGGATGACGCTGGCCACGCGCTGCCCCGCCTGCGGCACCGCCTTCCGGGTGGTGAGCGACCAGCTCAGGGTGTCCTCCGGATGGGTGCGCTGCGGCCGCTGCCGCTCGAGCTTCGACGCGCTGGAGCACCTCTTCCGGCCCTCCGCGCTGCGTCTCCCGGCGAGCGCAGGGCAAGCGGCTGCCGCCGACGAGCCGAGTTCCGTTCCGGTTACCGTCTCCGAACCCGTCTCCGAGCCTGTCTCCGAACCCGTCTCCGAACCCGACTACGGGCCGCACGAGCCGGGCCTCGAGCCGCTCGCCGCGGAAGATCAGCCGCCCGCGCCGCTTGCTTCTGTCCTTGCCACCGAGGTGGAGCCGGAGCCCGAGCCCGAGCCCGAACCGGAACCCCAGCCAGAGCCAGAGCCAGAGCCAGAGCCCGCGGCTCGAGACGAGCGCGTGCTTGCGCCGGAGCCTGCACCCGCGCCGGATCCCCTGCCGGCCGGGGCCGTCGGCCCAGCGCCCCTCACGCCGCCTGCCCCTGCCCATGCCGATCCTCCCGGCAACCTGGGCTGGGCCCGCCAGTCGGGCTACCGGCCACGCACGAGGCCTTCCTTCCTGCGTCGTGCCGAGACCGCCGCCCGCTGGTCGCATCCGGCCACCCGCACGACGCTGGGCCTGCTGCTCGTGATGCTCGGCGGCCTCCTGGCGGCTCAGGCCGCGCTCCTGTGGCGCGACGAGATCGCGCTGCGCTGGCCCGCCACGCGAGCAGCCCTCGAAGCGGCCTGCGGCGCACTGCACTGCCGCATCGAGGCACCGCGCCGGATCCAGTGGCTCGACGTCCCCTCCAGCGAGCTGCTGAGCGAGCCCGATGGCGCCACCTACCGGCTCGAGGTGGCCATCCGCAACCGCGGCGCGATCGAGGCCCTCGCACCGGCCATCGAGCTCACGCTCACCGACACCGCGGGGCGGCCACTGGCGCGGCGCGTGCTGACACTGGCCGAGCTGGGCCACCCGGCCCGGGCCATCGGGCCCGGGGAGGAGCTGCTCGTGCGCGGCGAGCTCGTCACGGGCTCGGTCTCGGCGGCCGGCTATAACATCGCGCTCTTCTATCCCTGAGTGGTGGCTGGCGCCGACCGACTGCGCCGGCGCCTTCGGCCCTCCCTTTCATCCCCTGCTCCGGAGTCCACATGCCCGCGCTGATCTGCGGATCCCTCGCCTTTGACACGATCACGATCTTTCCCGGCCGATTCGCGCAGCAGATCCTGCCCGACCAGCTCCATATCCTGAACGTGGCCTTCCTGGTACCCGAGATGCGACGCGAGTTCGGCGGGTGCGCGGGAAACATCGCCTACACGCTACGCGGCCTGGGCGGCCAGCCGGTGATCATGGCCACCCTCGGAAACGACGGGCAGGACTACCTCGAGCGCATCCGCGGCTGGGGCGTGGAGACCTCCCTCGTGACCACCGTGGGGCACCAGTACACCGCCCAGGCGATGATCATCACGGACACCGACAACAACCAGATCACCGCCTTCCACCCCGGCGCCATGCAGGAAGCGGGGGCCATACCGGTGCCACGGCGCGACGACCTCGCCGTGGCGATCATCGCGCCCGACGGGCGTGATGCCATGTGGAACCACGCCCACCAGCTGCACGAGGCGGGCATTCCCTTCGTGTTCGATCCGGGGCAGGGCCTGCCGATGTTCGATGGCCCCGAACTGCAGGCCTTCATCGACCGTGCGAGCTGGGTGGCGGTCAACGACTACGAGGGCCGGATGCTGTGCGAGCGCACCGGGCACTCGCTGGAGTCGCTCTCGCGCTCGCACCTGCGTGGCCTGGTGGTCACGCTGGGCGCGCAGGGCTGCGACGTGTGGATCCAGGGCGAGCGCCACCACGTGCCGGGTGTGGCCGCCAGCGAGGTTCTCGACCCCACCGGCTGCGGCGACGCCTTCCGGGGTGCGCTGCTCTACGGGCTCGAGCAGGGCTGGCCGCTCGTGCGCTGCGTGGAACTCGGCAACCGCATGGGGGCGCTCAAGATCGCCAGCCGGGGCGGGCAGAACCACCTCATCGAGCGCGCCGAACTGGGGCTGTGAGGACGTAAAAAAGCCCGGCCGAAGCCGGGCTTTGCAGGTGCTGACGGGGCTTTCGGGCCCCGCCCGTCCTCAGGGCTTGCCGCCCGTGGGGAAGGGCCAGGCCGCAGCCGGGCTCAGCGTCGTCGCAGGGGCAGGCGCAGGGGCCGCAGGGGCAGCAGGGGCAGCGGGGGCCTTCTTGGCCGCCGCCTTCTTTGCCGCAGGCTTCTTGGCCGGGGCCTTCTTGGCTGCCGCCTTCTTGGCCGGAGCGGCCTTCTTCGCAGGCGCCTTCTTGGCCGCCGCCTTCTTGGCCGCCGCCTTCTTGGCCGGAGCGGCCTTCTTGGCCGGCGCGGCCTTCTTCGCAGCGGCCTTCTTGGCCGGCGCGGCCTTCTTCGCAGCCGCCTTCTTGGCCGGAGCGGCCTTCTTGGCCGGAGCGGCCTTCTTGGCGGGGGCGGCCTTCTTCGCCGGGGCCTTCTTCGCCGCCGCCTTCTTGGCCGGAGCGGCCTTCTTCGCAGTTGCCATGACAATCTCCTTGATCAAGTTTCAAAGGACACCGCACGGCTGCGTGCCGCACGGAGATTCACTGCCCGCCGCCCGCCACAGGCGCCAGGGCGCCCACGGCTGTTGCGGTTCAGTGAACGGGGGGCAAGCCCGCGCCACGCTTCTGGCGTCGCGACGTCATGGCTTGCGATTCGAAGTGTCATCCGTGTTCAATCCCAGCTGAGCGCACCGCCGGTCTGGTACTCGATGACACGCGTCTCGAAGAAGTTGCGCTCCTTCTTCAGGTCGATCATCTCGCTCATCCAGGGGAAGGGGTTTTCCTCGTTCGGGAAAAGCGCCTCCAGGCCGATCTGCACGGCGCGGCGGTTGGCGATGTAGCGCAGGTAGCCCTTGAACATCGAGGCATTGAGCCCCAGCACGCCGCGGGGCATGGTGTCTTCGGCGTAGCGGTACTCGAGCTCGACCGCCTTGAGGAACAGGGCCTTGATCTCGGTGCGGAACTCCGGCGTCCACAGGTGCGGGTTCTCGAGCTTGATGGCGTTGATGAGGTCGATACCGAAGTTGCAGTGCATCGACTCGTCGCGCAGGATGTACTGGTACTGCTCGGCCGCACCGGTCATCTTGTTCTGCCGGCCCAGCGCCAGGATCTGCGTGAAGCCGACGTAGAAGAACAGCCCCTCCATCAGGCAGGCGAAGACGATCAGGCTCTTGAGCAGGGTCTGGTCGGCCTCGGGGCTGCCGGTCTTGAAGGTCGGGTTCATGATCGCGTCGATGAACGGGATCAGGAACTCGTCCTTGTCGCGAAGCGACGAGACCTCGTGGTAGGCGTTGAAGATCTCGCTTTCGTCCAGGCCGAGAGACTCGACGATGTACTGATAGGCGTGCGTGTGGATGGCCTCCTCGAAGGCCTGGCGCAGCAGGAACTGCCGGCACTCGGGCGCCGTGATGTGGCGGTAGCTCCCCAGCACGATGTTGTTCGCAGCCAGCGAGTCGGCCGTGACGAAGAAGCCGAGGTTGCGCTTGACGATGCGCCGCTCGTCC
>JBJTVI010000438.1:0-5742 GCA_046081145.1 Rubrivivax sp. | reverse complement strand
CGTCCGGCCGGGCTGCTCCTCCACGGCCCTACGCGCCAGCTCGAGATCGCGCTGTGCCTGGCCACCGCGCCGCAGGTGCTGCTGCTGGACGAGCCGCTGGCGGGCATGGGCGCGGCGGAGACCGACCGCATGCTCGGGCTGCTGGCCGAGCTCAAGGCCGACCACGCCATCCTGCTCAGCGAGCACGACATGGACGCGGTGTGTCGCATCGCCGACCGCATCACGGTGATGGTCAACGGCAGCGTGATTGCCTCGGGCACGCCCGACGAGGTGCGCAACAGCGCCGACGTGCAGGCCGCCTACCTGGGAGGGCACTGAAATGAGCGTATCTGACCTCATCCTGGAGGCCCACGACATCCACGCCTGGTACGGCTCCAGCCACATCCTGCACGGGGTGGCGCTGCAGATCGGCCGCGGCGAGACGGTGGGCCTGCTCGGCCGCAACGGCATGGGCAAGAGCACGCTCATCCGGACGCTGCTGGGCCACGTGGCGCAACGCGACGGCCGCATCCAGCTCTTCGGCCACGACGTCTCGCGCGCCCGGCCGCACGAGGTGGCGCGCCGCGGCGTGGCCTACGTGCCCGAGGGCCGGGGCGTGTTCCCCAACCTCACGGTGCGCGAGAACCTGGTGATGGCCGCACGCGCTGCCACCGACCCGAACCGCGCCTGGACCTACGAGCGCGTGATGCAGACCTTCCCGCGGCTGGCCGAGCGCGTGGGCAACCTGGGCGCGCAGCTCTCGGGTGGCGAGCAGCAGATGCTGTCCATCGGGCGCGCCCTCATGACGCAGCCCGAGCTCATCATCCTGGACGAAGCCACCGAGGGACTGGCGCCGCTGATCGTTGCCGAGATCTGGCGCGTCATCGGCCAGATCCGCGCCGACGGCATCGCCACCCTCATCGTGGACCGCGACTACCGCAAGGTGCTGGCCAACTCCGATCGCGCCATCGTGCTGCAGAAGGGCCAGGTCGTGATGAGCGGCGCCTCGGCCGCGCTGCGCGAGGACCCGCAGCTGGCCACCTACCTCGGGGTCTGAGCGTCGATCCTCCGCGAGAACTTCCCCCCGGATTCTTTCCCCGAACTTCCAACTACACATCCATCAGGAGACTTCCATGCTGAGCTACCAGCTCGAGACCTTCGGCCGCCCCTTGTCCCAGGTCATCTGCGACACGCCCCAGCCCCAGGGCAGCGAGGTCATCGTGCGCGTGGGCAGCTGCGGCGTGTGCCACAGCGACGTGCACCTGCACGACGGCTACTTCGATCTCGGCGGCGACGCCAGGCTGGACATGACGCGTGCCCTGCAGCCCCCGCGCACGCTCGGCCACGAGATTGCCGGCACCGTCGTGGCCGTGGGCCCCGATGCCACGGGCGTGCAGGTCGGTGACCGCCGCGTGGTGTTCCCGTGGATCGGCTGCGGCAGCTGCTCGCTGTGCCAGGCCGGGCAGGAGCACCTGTGCAACAGCCCGCGCGCCCTGGGCATCCACCGCGACGGCGGCTTTGCCGACCACGTGCTCGTGCCGCATCCGCGCTACCTGCTGGACTTCGGCTCGCTCGAGGAGGAGCAGGCCTGCACCTATGCCTGCTCGGGCCTGACGGCATACAGCGCGCGGAAGAAGGTGGCGCCCCTGGGCCCGCGCGACCCGTTGCTCATCATCGGCGCCGGTGGCGTGGGCCTGTCGGGCATCCGCCTGGCGCGCCAGATGTTCGAGACGCCCCCCATCGTCGTCGAGCTCGACCCCGCCAAGTGGGACATCGCGCGCGAGGCCGGTGCCGGCCAGGTGATCGACCCCAAGGCCGACGGCGCGCTCAAGGCGCTCGTCAAGGCCACCGGTGGCGGCGTGGCCGCGGCCATCGATTTCGTCGGCGCGGCAGCCACCTTCAACTTCGGCTTCGGCGCACTGCGCAAGGCCGGCAAGCTGGTGTGCGTGGGCCTGTTCGGCGGCTCCACGCCGATCGTGCCCGCGATGGTCTCGATGAAGGCCGTGAGCGTCACCGGTTCCTACGTGGGCAGCCTGCAGGAGATGCAGGAGCTCATGGCCCTGGGCCGCAGCGGCGTGCTGCCCGGGCTGCCGCTGACCACCGCCCCGCTGGCCCAGGCCACGCAGGCGCTGGAAGACTTGCGCGCCGGTCGCATCCGTGGGCGCGCCATCCTCAAGCCCTGAGCACCATGACCGCGACCAAGAAGACGCCGCCCCCGGCCGGCGCACCGGCCGCGGCCGACACCCCGCTCGACTGGAACACCCTCAGCCCGCTGGCCATGTGGCGCGACTGGGTGGCCCGCTCGGAATCGCAGTGGAGCGCGACCGTCTCGCAGCTGCTCAAGGACCCGCGCGCCGGTGGCGCGCTCAATCGCCAGCTCGACGAGCTGCGCATGGCGCACCGCCTCTTCGGCGAGATGGCGCAGGCCTCGCTCGCGGCCTCGAACCTGCCCTCGCGCAGCGACCTCGAGGCGCTGGACGAGCGGCTCGGGCGCGTGGAAGACGGGCTGGCTGGCGTGGCCGCCGAGCTCGCGCGGCTGCGCACCGCGCTCGAGTCCGCGGTGCCGGCCGCTGCGGTGGCGCCCGCGCGCCCAGCGCGCGACCGCCGCCCTGCCGGGCCGGCCGTGGCCGCACCCGCGGCCCCCACACCTCCGGCGGCAGCCCCCAGACGAACCGCCTCCCGCAAGGCCTGACATGAGCCACGCCCCCGAGGCCGGCGGCGCCCCCCGCCTGCCGCACCCCATCCAGCGCACGCTCGCCCGTATGGGCCTGCCCGCCGAGGATTTCGACCAGATGGCCGGGCCCCTGGGCGTGACGCCCAAGGACACCATCCACGCCCAGGGCACCCTCAAGCTGCACCGCTACCGGCCGCTCGTGGACAGCGTCTACCGCACGCCGGTGCTCATCGTCACCTCGCTCGTCAACCAGCCCACCATCCTCGATCTCGTGCCCGGCCAGAGCATGGTCGAGTACCTGCTGCGCCACGGCTACGACGTCTACCTCATCGAGTGGGGTCGCCCGCGCAGAGAGCACCAGCACCTGCAACTCGAGGACTACGTGCTCGACCGCCTGCCGCGCTGCATCGAGCGCGTGCTGGCCGACAGCGGCGAGCGCGAGCTCACGCTGCTGGGCTACTGCGTGGGCGGGCTGCTCTCGGTGCTCTACACCGCGCTGCACCCGAAAGCCCCGGTGCGCAACCTCGTGTGCATGGCCGCCCCGGTCAACGGCGACGGCCTGGAGTCGCTCAAGGCCTGGATGGGCGAGCGCTTCGACGAGGAGAGCCTCATCGAGCAGTACGGCAACGTGCCGGCCGACTGGGTGCAAAACGCCCTGCGCGCGCTGCGGCCCTTCGGCAAGGTGGCTGGCGCCATGAACCTGCTCAACCAGATCGACAAGGACGACTTCGTGCGCAGCTTCCTGCGCATGGGCAAGTGGGAGAGCGACAACATTCCCTTCCCCGGCGGCGTCTTTCGCCAGATGGTCAACGGCTTCCTGCGCGAGAACCGGCTCGTGCAGGGCACCTGGGAAATCGGCGGCCAGCGTGTCGAGCTGGGCGCCATCCGCGTGCCGCTCTTGCACCTGCTCGCGCAGGACGACCACATCACCCCCTACGCCTCCTCGCGTGATCTCGTGCGCCTGGCCGGCAGCCCCGACAAGACCGAGACCATCGTCAAGGGTGGCCACGTCGGCCTGGTGGCCGGCCGCGGCGCGGAGCTGCGCATGTGGCCGGCGCTGGACGCGTGGCTCGCGCCTCGTTCGGCCTGAGCCACGCATCGGCCACCGCGTCCGTGTCCTGACACGCTCGAGCTCCTGGTTGCGCTTTTTCCACGCCCCTTACCCGAGCCCCTTCCACCCCATCCGTCACGCCCTGCGTGCCCCCATGACCATGACCCCATCGACCATGCGCTGCTACTGCGTCCTCCAACACGGCCAACCGCTCCAGCGTGTCGACCAGCCCGCTCCCGTGCCGCAGGGCACGCAGGTGCTCGTGAAGGTGCGGGCCGCGGGCCTGTGCCACACCGACCTGCACCTCTGGGAGGGCTACTACAACCTCGGCGGGGGCAAGAAGCTCACGCTGGCCGAGCGCGGTGTGCTCCCGCCGCTGACGCTGAGCCACGAGATCGCCGGTGAGGTGGTGGCCGCCGGCCCTGAGGCCGGTGCGGTGCCGCTGGGCAAGACCATGCTCGTGCACCCGTGGATCGGCTGCGGCGAGTGCGCCGCCTGCGCGCGCGGTGAGGAGAACGTCTGTGTCAAGCCGCGCAACCTGGGCATCCAGCTGCCCGGCGGCTTTGCCGACTACACCCTGGTGCCTCACCCGCGCTACCTGGTGGACATCGAGGGGCTGGACGAGCGCGCCGCCACGCCGCTGGCCTGCGCGGGCCTGACCACCTACAGCGCGCTACGCAAGTTCGGCGCGCGCATCCACGAGGCGCCGGTGGTGATCATCGGCGCAGGGGGCCTGGGCCTCATGGCCATCGAGGTGCTCAAGGCCCTGGGCGGCGTGGGCGCGATCGTCGTCGACATCGACCCCGTCAAGCGCGAGGCCGCGCTGGCCGCCGGCGCGCTCCAGGCCATCGACGCGCGCGCCAGCGACGTGGTGCAGCAGATCCAGGCCGCCACCAGCGGCGGCGCGCGCGCGGTGCTCGACCTCGTGGGCGCCACCGCCACCGTCACCACGGCGATGGCCAGTTGCGGCCGCGGCGGCCACATCGTGATCTGCGGCCTCATGGGCGGGGACATCACGCTGTCGTTGCCCGTCATCCCGCTGCGCCCGCTGACGATCCAGGGCTCCTTCGTGGGCACGCTTACCGAGCTGCGCGAGCTCGTGGCGCTGGTGCGCGAGAAGGGCCTGGCGCCCATTCCGGTCACGGCACGCCCGATGGAGGAGGCCAACGAGGCCCTGCAGGCGCTGCACGAGGGCCGCGTGATCGGTCGTACGATCCTGGTTCCCTGATCTTTCCAGCCACTCCTGAAGGACGCCAGAGCCCATGTATCCCACCCTGAGCCTGTACATCGACGGTGAATTCATCCGCGGCGGCGGCCGCCGCGAGCAAGACATCGTCAACCCCGCCACGCACGAGGTGATCGGCAAGCTGCCGCACGCCACACGCGAGGACCTCGACCATGCGCTGGCTGCCGCCGCGCGTGCCTTCGAGAGCTGGAAGAAGAGCTCGCCGCTGGAGCGCGGCAAGGTGCTGCGCAAGGTGGCCGAGCTCGCGCGCGAGCGCGCCGCCGACATCGGCCGCGCCATGACGATGGACCAGGGCAAGCCGCTGGCCGAGAGCACGGGCGAGGTGGTGTTCTGTGCCGAGCACGCCGAGTGGCACGCCGAGGAGTGCCGCCGCATCTACGGCCGCGTGATCCCCGCGCGCGTGGACGGCGTGCGCCAGACGGTGCTGCGCGAGCCGGTGGGCGTGGTGGCGGCCTTTTCGCCCTGGAACTTCCCCTTCAACCAGGCCATCCGCAAGATCTCGGCCGCCGTGGGCGCGGGCTGCACCATCATCCTGAAGGGACCGGAAGACGCGCCCAGCGCGGTGGTGGCCATCGCCCAGCTGTTCCACGACGCCGGCCTGCCCAAGGGCGTGCTCAACATCGTGTGGGGCGTGCCGGCCGAGGTGTCAGACCACCTGATCGCCAGCCCCATCGTGCGCAAGATCACCTTCACCGGCTCCACCGCCGTGGGCAAGATGCTGGCGGCCAAGGCCTCCGCGCTGATGAAGCGCAGCACCATGGAGCTGGGCGGCCACGCCCCGGTGATCGTCTG
>JBJTVI010000437.1:0-6211 GCA_046081145.1 Rubrivivax sp. | reverse complement strand
GAGGCCGAGCGCGAGGCGTTGCGCCTGACATCCGCCGCCGCCGCCGAGAAGGAAGCCAGCACCGACCGCGGTGCGGCCATCCGGGCCCAGGCCGAGGCAGATGCCGACGCCGACCGCATCCGCGCCATAGCGCAGCGCATGCGCGCCGAGATCGAGGCCGAGGCCACGCGGTTGATGAACGAGGCGCAGAACGTGCTCTCGCCCGAGGCGCGCGCCTCGGCGTTGCGGCTGCGCCTGGTGGAGAAGGCCGAGGCCATCATCCGCGAGTCGGTCAAGCCCATGGAGCGCATCGAAGGCATCAAGATCCTGCACGTGGACGGCCTGGCGGGCTCGGGCGGGGGCGGGGGCGACGGCTCCTCCGGCGGCTTTGCCGACAACGTGGTGAACTCCGCGCTGCGCTTCCGCGCGCAGGCGCCCATCGTCGACCAGCTGCTGCGCGAGATCGGCCTGGAGGCCGGCGACATCCAGCGCCTGGCCTCAGGGGCTGCGGGCGGGGCGGCGGCCCTGCCGCCGGCGGCGCAGACGCCGCGCGAGTGAGGCCTGTGCCCAGGAGAGCCCGAGCGTGATCCGCATCTACGTCTCCAGCATCATCGACGCCAGCGCCGACACCGTGTGGGCGCGCATCCGCGATTTCAACGGCCTGCCGCAGTGGCACCCGGCGATCGCCGACAGCCGCATCGAGAACCAGCAAAGCGCCGACCGCGTGGGCTGCATCCGCCACTTCCACACGCGTGACGGCGGCACGATCCGCGAGCGGCTGCTGGCCCTGTCGGACTACGACTTCAGCTGCACCTACGAGATCCTGGAAAGCCCCATGGGCGTGGACAACTACGTGGCCACGCTCAAGCTCACGCCCGTGACCGATGGCGACCGCTGCTTTGCCGAGTGGAGCGCCGAGTTCGACTGCGCCGAAGGGCGCGAGCAGGAGCTCTCCACCCTGATTGGCCAAGGCGTCTTCCAGGGCGGCTTCGACGCGCTCAAGCGCCACTTCGGCCGGCGCTGACGCGCGAAGGCCTACCCCCGTTTCGGCGCACCGGCGTGCTGCAGCGAGTCGTCCGCTCCACCGTCATCGACGCCCCGATCGAGCGGGTGTGGGCGGTGCTGCGCGACTTCAACAGCCACGATGCCTGGCACACGGTGGTCAACCAGAGCCGCATCGAGGCCGGCCGTGCCTCGGCCGAGGTGGGCTGCGTGCGCGCCTTCACGCTTCAGGACGGAAACTTCATCCGCGAGCAGCTGCTCACGCTCGACGACCGCGAGCACCGCAGCACCTACTGCATCGTCGAGGCCACCGTGCCGCTGCAGCGCTACGTGGCCACCGTCACCCTCAAGCCCGTCACCGACGGCAACCGTACCTTCTGGCACTGGGAGTCGACCTTTGCCACGCCGCCCGGGCAGGAGCGCGAGCTGCGCGAGATGGTGGCCAGCGGCGTCTACGAGGCGGGCTTTGCGAACCTGCGGCGCCACCTGCAGCTCGGCGCCGACCTGCGCACGCGCGGCCACACGCCGATGCCCACGGCGCTGTCCCTGCCTTGCCGGCGCGTGGAGGTGGCGGCCTACGGTGCGCCCGAGGTGCTCGCGGTGCGCGAGGCGCATGCCGCCGCGCCCGGGCCCGGGGAGGTGCGCATCGGCCAGCGCTTCATCGGCGTGAACTTCATCGACACCTACCTGCGCCGCGGCTGGATCCCGCCGATGCTGGCACTGCCGGGCACGCCCGGCATGGAGGCCTCGGGCACGGTGATCGACGTGGGCGAGGGCGTGAGCGGGCTGATGCCCGGCGACCGGGTGGCCTACATGGGGCCCGTGGCGGGGGCGTACGCCAGCGTGCGCACGGTGCCGCAGGCGTGGGTGGTGCGCCTGCCCGCCGAGGTGGAGGACGACGTGGCCGCAGCGCTGCTGCTCAAGGGCGTGACGGCGGACTACCTGCTGCGCGACCTGGGCCGCGTGCAGCCCGGCGCGCGCTGGCTCGTGCACGCGGCCGCCGGCGGTGTGGGGCTGCTGCTGTGCGCCTGGGCACGCCGGCTCGGCGCGCGCGTGGTGGGCACCGTCTCGAGCACCGAGAAGGCGCGCGTGGCGCGCGAGCACGGCTGCGAGCACGTGATCGTCACGCCCGACTACCACTTTGCCGAGGCGGTGCGGCGCCACTTCGGCGAGGGGGCCGATGTGATCGTCGACGGCCTGGGCGACGCAGCGCGCGAGGAGAACTTTGCTGCGCTCGCCCCTTGTGGCCACTGGATCAGCCTGGGGCAGGCCAGCGGGCCGCTGCAGCCGATCTCGCCTGACGTGCTCGTGAGCAAGTCCGCCACCTTCTCGCGCCCGGTGGCCTTTGCTTACGTGCCCACGCGCGAGCGCCTGGCCGAGCGCGCGGCGCGCGTGTGGGCGGCGCTGGCCGATGGCACGATCAAGCTGCCGCCCATCGAACGCCATGCACTCGGGGCGGCCGCAGCCGCCCACGAGCGGCTCGAGTCGCGCCGCACGATCGGCCCGCTCGTGCTGGTGGCCTGAAGCCGGCACGCGTGCCTGCCCCGCCTCACCCGAGCCACCCGGCCCGCTCGCACACTTCCCACCCAGGACCCCGCCATGATCGAAGGCATGAACCACTTCACCATCACGGCCGAGGACCGCGCGCGCACGCTGGACTTCTACTGCGGGCTGCTGGGGTTGCAGGAGGGGCCGCGGCCCGACCTGGGCTTTGCCGGGGCGTGGCTGTATGCACCTGGCTCGAGCCAGGCCGTGCTGCACATCTACTGGGACCGCCCGATGCCCGAGCCGCGCACGGGCGTGATCGACCACATGGCCTTCACGGCCCGGGGCCTGCGTGCGGTGAAGGCGCGCTTCGAGGAGCAGGGCGTGCCCTTCGAGCTGCGCCGCCAGCGCGGGGCCGGCACCTGGCAGCTCTTCAGCTTCGACCCCAACGGGGCGCGGGTGGAACTCGACTTCGCGCCTGACGAAGAGCCCTGAGCAGCCCAGGACGTTTGCATCCGCAGCGGCCGCATCACCGATTCAAGGGATGCCCGCGCGATCGCTCGGGGGCAGGATCGACCACGCGTGGTTCCCCCTGGCGCCGGTCGTCGGTCGCCTGGCGGCCGTGCCCGCGCCCGAGGAGACTGCCGATGACCCCATGGGCCTTGCGCCTGCTCGTGGCCGCTTGCACGCTGTGGATCGCAGCCGCGGCCGTGACCGCCCAGCCTGCCCCGGTCACCGGGCTGCCGAGCTGCCCGGGCACGAACCCGCAAAACTGGAACCAGTGCATCGGCACGCTCGACGACCGTTCCCGCGACCTGTACTACGCGGGCGAGTTCCGCGATGGGCGCCCCTCGGGCCTGGGCATCCTGCGTGCAGGCGCGACGCTCTACACGGGCGAGTTCCTCGAAGGGCGCTATCACGGCCACGGGATCCTCACGATGCTGGGCGACCGCGCCAAGTACGTGGGGCAGTTTCGCCAGGGTGTCATGCATGGGCAGGGCACGATCACGCGGGCCGATGGCACGCTGGTGCAGTCGGGGCGCTACGAGGAGGGCGTGCTGCGCCGGGCCGATCCGGCGCCGCCCCCGGCCCCGGTGATGGCGCCGTCCGCTCCGCCGGGCGCACCGCCGGGCGCACCCCCATCGTCCGCCCTTGCCGCACCGACGTCGCCCTTGCCTGCGGCGGCTGGGCCGCCTGCAGGCTCGCGGCAGGCGGTGCCGGCTGCCACGGGGGCGCCAGGTTTCGTGGCCGGCCGCGTGACGTTGCCCGACGGGTCGCCGCTGGCCGGCGAGCTGCAGGAGGTCTCGATCTCCATCACCGGGGTGAGCATGGCCGGCGAGCGGGTGAGCTACAGCCCCGAGCTCCTGCCCGATGGCCGCTACCGGCAGCGCGTGGCCGCCGGGCAGTACCGCTTTGGCGGCGGCACGGTGACGGTGCGGCTCGGCGACAGGGTCTTCAGGCTGCCGCTGGAGCCGGTGGGCGAGCGCTGAACCGCAACCGCGATGCCGCAGAGGGCATCGTGCAGGACTTCGTCTGGCGCACGACGGGCGCCACCCCCTATGGGCGCAGCTCCGGGCAGAACGAGAACAACCACACTCACTGGTACGGTGCCCACGTGAGCATGGGCTGGCAGGTGTGGCGTGCCGACACCAAGCGGCCCACCACCCCTCCGCCGGAGGGCACGCGGCTGCGCTTCAACGTGCGGCCGGTATCGCCGACAGTGGATGGCCGGGTGCTGGCGCCCTTCATCGTCGAGCGCGACTGGAACCCCCGATCCATCACGCCGATGAAGGACCTGCATGACCTGCCCCCGGCTGACCTGGAGATCACCGGCGTGGCGCTGCTGCCCGATGGCACCAGCAAGCCGCTGCTGTTCCAGGGGGTGGGCGACTATCCGAACTTCCGGCCGGTGCTGCGCGCGCCGCTGACCCCTCCGGGCGGGGTGTCGGGGTCGTACTCCCCGCTCAATGCAGGCTGGGTGCTGGAGTAGCGCTGCCCGGGCTACCTGGATTCAGGGATGCGGCGCCGCCGGCGCCCTGCCACAAAGACGGATCCCTCGCCGCCCTTGCAGGTCCGACATGATCGACCCGACTGCTCCGCATCCCCGCGCACGTCACTGGCTCGCCGGCCGGTCTCGAGGGCGCGTGCCCCGGGCCCTGTGCGCCCTGGCCGCGGGCGTGGCCCTGCAGGCGGGAGCGCAGGATCTGCGCTCGCAGTGCACGCCCCTGAATGCCACCGAGGTGCTGCGCGCCATCTACCCCGGAGAACTGGCCCAGTACCCCGCGCTGGCCGCCCTGATGGCCGACCCCGCCGGCGCCCCGGTGCGGGCATACGCGTCGGCAGACGCCTTCCTTTGGCGGGTCAGAGCCCCGCACCCATAGGCTGCAATCCCTTGGGCGACAGCAGACGGAAGACTCGGGCGTCCTCCTTCTTGGCGTTGCACTGGTCGAGCTGCCGATTCATCCCCGCCACGTCGACGTCGTAGTTCAGCTCGCTGGCCCAGGCTTGCCCGATGCGCATCGCACGCACGTAGGCTGTTGCGTCCGTTTGGTGGTTCATGGCCTTGAGCGACAAGAGATAGTCTTCACGGAAGACGGTCGGGATGATGATTCGGCACTGCCCCTGCTCGGACAGGAAGGCATTCATCAGCAGGCGCGACGTCCGACCGTTGCCATCGGTGAATGGATGGGTCTCGCTGACCACGAACATCGCGAACAGTGCTCGTTGCATGGGTTGCTCCAGCAGCGGCAGCATGCCCCATGCCTTGCGCAGGGTCTCCGGGACGAGTTCCGGCAGCACGAACAAGGTACTGCCTGCCTGGTTGGCTTCAAGCTTCCACTCCCCGGGGTGCCTATCCTTGCGCGCTTGCATGACCAGAGCGTTGGCCCGCCGTAGCCAATCAAGAAGGGCCTCTGCCGTGGCGGGCGGTTGGCTGTAGAAAGGGTCCCGCAGCGCCGCGTCGAAGGTGCCCTTGACGTCGTGTGAGTCTTCGGAGCGGTTGGGGATGATTCGGCCGTGGAAGACGATGTCTTCAGCTTCTTCCACCGTGAACGTGGTCCCTTCGATGTAGTTGGAGAAGTACGACTCGACGAAGGCGAACATCTCTCGGGGACCGCCCTTGCGTGCTGGCTCCGGGATGTCTGAGAACTGCTGACTTCGCAACTGAGCCGCGAGGTTCTCGAACAGCTCCACGCGTTGGGGGTCGTACGGCAGACCATGCGCACGAGCAAGGGCCAGGCGGCTGCCGAGCACCCTGGAAGGATGTGTTCCCAGGAGCGCGCCGATGACGCCGTCGAGCGTCTTGAACGCCGCTTGCAGGCCCAGGCGGTCTGCCACTTCACGGGCGTCATCCCGCAGGGCGTTGGCTGCGTGAGCGCCGCGTAGCACGATGAGCCTTTCGAGCCGCTCCTCAATGTCCAGGCGAGCGTGCTGCCTGGCGGCCAGCCGCTTGTCGGCGGTGAGGTTCTCAAGGTATGCACGCGCCTGGCTGGCAATGTAGAAGCCTTGGTAGGGGACGTCGGCTGCTCCGGGCCGCTCGGTGTCGACCAGGGCGCCTAGCGACGGTTTGACCAGTCCTTTGATGGTCAACCCAGGCAGCTCGAAGTCGCGGCGCCCTTCGGCCCGGCTGATGTAGAGGAGCCCCGCGTTCGGCATGGTGTCGAACGCACTCCGATGCGACAGCACGGCGCCACGCGCCAGGTAGTTCAGGATGCGTGACCAGTTGCGCCGAACGACGTCCGCGTCC
>JBJTVI010000436.1:0-9227 GCA_046081145.1 Rubrivivax sp. | reverse complement strand
GCCAACCGCGGCGGCGAGGGCTTCGGTGCCATCGTCAACATGAGCTCGGTCAACGGCGTGATGGCCATCCCCTCGATCACGAGCTACAACGCGAGCAAGGGCGCGATCGACCAGCTCACGCGCAACATGGCGCTGTCGCTCGCGGACTTCGGCATCCGTGTGAACGCCGTGGGGCCGGGCACGATCGCCACCGAGCTCGCGCGCGCGGCCGTGCTCACCACGCCCGAGGCGGCCGAGCGCATCCTCGGGCGCACGCCGCTGCGCCGGCTGGGCGAGCCGGCCGAGGTGGCCGACGTGGTGGCCTTCCTGCTCAGTGATGCCGCGAGCTACATAACGGGCGACATCGTCTACGTGGACGGCGGGCGGCTGGCGCTGAACTACACGGTGCCACCGCGGCCCGCTCGCCCCGGCAGCTGAACGGGCGGCCTGCCGCCGGTGGGCACGTGCGCCGTCACAGCCAGGTGACGGCGCCCTCCTCGGCGCTGGCCACGTGGCGGCGCATCCCGGCAAAGAGCTCGCGCCCCAGGCCGTGGGCGCTGGCATCGGCCTCGGTGGCCTCGCGCGCGGCGGGTTCGCGGGCGGCCCACACTTCAGCCGGCACCAGGGCCTGCAGCGTGCCGGCCACGGCATCGACGCGGATCACGTCGCCATCGCGCACCCGCGCCAGCGCCCCGCCGGCCAGTGCCTCCGGGCTCACGTGGATGGCCGCGGGTACCTTGCCCGAGGCGCCGCTCATGCGGCCGTCGGTGACCAGGGCCACCCGAAAGCCCTTGTCCTGCAGCACGCCCAGCGGCGGCATGAGGCTGTGCAACTCGGGCATGCCGTTGGCGCGCGGGCCTTGGAAACGCACCACGGCCACCAGGTCGCGCTCGAGCTCGCCGGCCTGGAAGGCCGCCTGCAGCGCCTGTTGCGAGCCGAATACGCGTGCAGGCGCCTCGATCACGTGCCGGTCGGCCGGCACGGCCGAGACCTTCATGACGGCGCGCCCGAGGTTGCCCTGCAGCAGCCGCAGGCCCCCGGTGGGGGAGAAGGGGTCGGCGGCCGGGCGCAGCACGGTGTCGTCTCCGCTGGCCGGCGGGCGCGGCTGCCACTGCAGCGCGCCGTCGGCCAGGGCCGGCACCGTGGCGTAGGCCTGCAGGCCCGCACCGCGCACGGTGGTCACGTCGCCGTGCGCGCGGCCGCTGGCCACGAGTTCGCGCAGCACGAAGCCCGGGCCGCCCGCGGCCTCGAAGTCGTTCACGTCGGCGCTGCCGTTGGGGTAGACGCGCGAGAGCAGCGGCACCACGGCGGACAGCTCGGAGAAATCGTCCCAGTCGATGAGGATGCCCGCGGCGCGCGCCACGGCCACCCAGTGGATGAGGTGGTTGGTGGAGCCGCCGGTGGCCAGCAGCGCGGCCATGGCGTTGACGATGGCACGCTCGTCCACCACCTGGGCGATGGGTGCGCAGGGCCCGCCCGCGCGGTGCAGCACGGTGCGCACGGCCTCGCGCGTGAGCGCCTCGCGCAGGCCCGCGTGCGGGTGCACGAAGGCGGCGCCGGGCACGTGCAGCCCCATGGCCTCCAGCAGCATCTGGTTGCTGTTGGCCGTGCCGTAGAAGGTGCAGGTTCCCGGGCCGTGGTACGAGGCGCTCTCGGCCTCGAGCAGGCCGGCGCGGTCCACCAGGCCCTGGGCGTGGCGTTCGCGCACGGCGGCACGCGCCTTGTTGGGCAGGCCCGAGCTCATCGGCCCGGCGGGCACGAAGACGCAAGGCAGGTGCCCGAAGTGCAGCGCCCCGATGAGAAGGCCCGGCACGATCTTGTCGCACACGCCGAGCAGCAGCGCGCCGTCGTACATGTCGTGCGTGAGCGCCACCGCCGTGCCCATGGCGATGGTGTCGCGCGAGAAGAGGCTGAGCTCCATCCCCGGCTCGCCCTGCGTGACGCCGTCGCACATCGCCGGCACGCCGCCGGCCACCTGCGCGGTGGCGCCGTGGCGCCGCGCCTCCTCGCGGATCACGGCCGGAAAGCCCTCGTAGGGCTGGTGCGCCGACAGCATGTCGTTGTAGGCCGTGACGATGGCCAGGTTGGGCGCGCGCTCGGCCACCACGCGCAGCTTGTCGCTGGCGGGCATCGCCGCCCAGGCGTGGGCCAGGTTCGAGCAGCCAGTGCGGTCCACCGCACGGCGGCGCGCGGCCACGGCTGCCGTGCGGGCGAGGTAGGCGCGGCGCGTGTCGGCGCTGCGGGTGCGGATGCGATCGGTGACGGCGGCGACGGTGGGGTGCAGGGGCATGGCGCAGGGGCTCCCGGAAGCAGGCCGGAGGGATGTAACTCGTGGGTGAATTATCCTGTAACTTGGTTACACACTCAATGCAAAGGGCCATGGGCCCAGGCAACCCCCTGGTGACGGCCCGGCGTGGGGGCAGCGGCCGCGTGCCGCGGGCACCGGCCCTCGCGCACCATGCGCATCGCCGTGGACCACCCGTTGCTGCGCCCCGAACGCGATCCCGCGCCGATGCTCGCCCGCGTGCGGGAGCAGCTGGCCCGGCTCGACGCGCTGTGGGTCTTCGGCTACGCCTCGCTCATCTGGCGGCCCGAGTTCGACGCCGTGG
The DNA here is from genome assembly GCA_046081145.1 of Rubrivivax sp. Lineage (GTDB taxonomy): Bacteria > Pseudomonadota > Gammaproteobacteria > Burkholderiales > Burkholderiaceae_C > Rubrivivax. Next base: position 6,639 of record JBJTVI010000436.1, on the reverse strand, counting down.
AGCACCGCACGGCGCGGGTCAACGGCTGGCACCGGGCGCTGCGCATGCGCTCGCGCGTGAACCGCGGGACGCCGGAGCGGCCCGGGCTGGTGTTTGCGCTGCTGCCCGGTGGTGCCTGCCGCGGGGTCGTGTACAGGCTCAACCCGCGCGAGCACGATGAGGCGCTGCAACGCCTGTGGGCGCGCGAGATGATCACGGGCGTCTACGACCCGCGCTTCGTGCCCGCGCATACGCCGCAGGGCGTGGTGAGCGCCCTTACCTTCACGCTCAGCCGGCGCAGCCCGCAGTGTCACGCGCGGCTGGAAGATGCGCAGATGCTCGACATCCTGCGCCATTCGCGCGGACGCTTCGGCACCACGCTCGAGTACCTGGTGGAAACGGCGCTGTCCCTGCGCGCGCACGGAGTGCACGACCGTGAGGTGGAGCGGCTCGTGCGGCTGGCCGCCCGACACGGCCTGGCCTGATCAGCCGAAGGCAGCGCGTGTCAGGCCAGGCGCCAGGCCATGCGCCAGCCCCGGATCCCCTGCTTTCGCCGTCGTGCGCGCGCGCGCCGCGGCGAGATCCTCCACCGTGTCCACATCGACGAGCACGCCCGGGTCGTCGAGCTCGATGCCCAGCGCCGGGTAGCGCGCCACCAGCCGGCGCGCGCCCTCGTCGCCCGAGAGATGGCGCAGCTCCGAGAGCAGCTCGGCGCCGAAACCCACCGGGTGCCCGCGCCGGCCGTGGTGCTGGGCATAGACCACCGGGTTCTCGGCCACCGCGTCGGCCACTGCCAGGAGCGTGGCGGGCGACACCAGCGGCATGTCGCCCGGCAGCACGAGCCAGCCCGGCGCATCGGGCCGTGCCGACACCCCGGCGGCAATCGAGTGCCCCATGCCGCGGGCGGCCTCCTCGTCGCGCACCACGATTACGTCACGCGCGGGCACGTGGCGCGCGGCCTCGGCCGCCAGCGCGGCGATCGTCACCACCACCACGGGCAGGCCACTGGCCAGTGCGCTGCACAGCACCGAGCCCAGCACGGTGCTCGCGCCGAAGGGCTGGGCAAGCTTGTGCTGGGTGCCGGCAAAGCGGCTGCCCTTTCCGGCAGCCAGCACGACGACGATGGGACGTGTGATCATGGTGCGCAGGCCAATGGGCAGAGGATGCGCGGGTTGCGTGCGCTGCATGAAGGGTGACTTCACCTAAGGCCTACTCCCTAAGGTCGTGCCCGGAGTCGGGCATTTGCGCGTCCGGCCCGGCGCCTTTCGGCGGGCCGGCGGTGGCCGTGCGCCCCTTGCTATGCTGCCCCTGATGAAGAATGCCCCCGACGACCTCGCGCAATTGCGCAAGAGCTACGAGCGCGCCGCGCTCGACGAGGAGGCCTCCGAGGCCGACCCGCTCAGGCAGTTCGAGGCCTGGCTCGCCCAGGCGCTGGACGCCCGGCTGCCCGAGCCGAACGCGATGACGCTGGCCAAAGTCGGCGCCGACGGCCGGCCCTCCACGCGCATCGTCCTCCTCAAGGGGCTCGATGCCCGCGGCGTCGTCTGGTACACGAACTACGAGAGCCGAAAGGGGCGCGAACTCGCCGGGCAGCCCTTTGCCGCGCTGCAGTTTCACTGGGTCGAGCTCGAGCGGGTGGTGCGCATCGAGGGCCGGGTGGAAAAGGTTGCCGGTGACGAGTCCGATGCGTACTACGCGAGCCGGCCGCTCGATTCACGCATCGGCGCGTGGGCCTCGCCGCAGAGCCAGGTGATCGCCTCGCGCGCCACCCTGGTGGCCTCGGCGGCGCGCTACAGCGCACAGTTCCTGCTCGACCCGCCGCGCCCGCCGCACTGGGGCGGCTACCGCCTGGTGCCCGACCGCTGGGAGTTCTGGCAGGGCCGGCCCTCGCGGCTGCACGACCGGCTGCGCTACCGGCTCGAAGGCGGCAACTGGGTGCGGGAGCGGTTGGCGCCCTGAGGCGCTCGCCCGAACTTCGTCTCGAGGCTCCGCGCGGATAGATGTTAGGTATCAATATTGGTATCATTCACCGATGCGCGGCGCCGAAAAGGTCGTCGATCAGATGCGCGAGGCGCCCGCCAACGTTCGCTTTGCTGACCTGCAAAGGGTATGCGAGGCGTCTTTTGGAAAGCCCCGTCAAAACAGCAGCAGTCACGCCATCTACAAGACCCCGTGGCCGGGCAACCCGCGGGTGAACATTCAAAACGACAAGGGCAAGGCAAAGGCCTACCAGGTTCGCCAAGTGCTGCTTGCCATCGAACGCCTGGGAATGAAGTCATGAACATCAATCACTACACCTACCGCGTGACCTGGTCGGCCGAGGACAACGAGCATGTGGGGCTTTGCGCGGAATTCCCCTCACTGTCCTGGCTTGCAGCCACCCCTGAGAGAGCCCTGTCGGGTATCCGCCAGGTGGTAGCCGACTCGGTCGCCGAAATGAAGACCTCGGGTGAGCCTGTGCCTGAAGCGCTGGCTGACAGGAAGTTCAGCGGCCGCTTCATGGTGCGCATCCCTTCGTCGGTACACCGTGCGCTGGCCACCGAAGCAGCCGAACAGGGCTTGAGCATCAACCGCTTGGTTTCGGCCAAGCTGACGGCCTGAGTGGCGTCCTCGCGTCACCGAGCGATCTGGGCAAGCCGCCGAAGGGCCTGCGGCCGCAACCTTCCGTCGCCCCAGCGGGGCGGATTCGCAAGCGGAAGCTTTCCGCCCCGCTGGCGCTGGCACGCTGAACGACCGCCAAGCCTGTTCGATCAGGGCACCGGTTCGGCCCTGGTCACGCGGTAGAGCAGCCCGAACTTGTCGTCGCTGAGCACGGCCATGCGGCCTTCGACCGTGATCGCATCCACGGTGTACTTGACGGGCGTGCGCGTGCGCACCTCCACCAGCCCCTCGGGCCCGGCGAGCACGCAGAACGAGCAGGTGGTGGGCACGGACGACAGCAGGAAGTGACGCTGGCGCTCACCGGGCTCCAGCGGCATCATGAAACCCTGCACCCTCACGGTCTTGTCATTGAGCGCCTGGATGGCCGGCGGGAACACCGGCACCACCCGCGCGCGCTCGGGCTTAAGTTGCACGGAAGACAGCAGCTTCCAGGACACCACGCCCTCGCGTTCCTGCAGGGGCTGGAAGGCGCTGCGCGGATCGTGGAAGCCCGGGCCCTGGCCGATGCCGGGCGGCAAGCCGGTGCCGGGCGGTTGGGCGTGCGCAGCAGTCACGCTCCACCACAGGGGCAGGCAGAGCGCGGCCGCCACGGTGGATGACCCACCCAGGACACGGCGCCGCCACCCATCGGGGGTGTCGAGAGATCTCATCTTCAAGTCCTGGCGGGCTCAGTGCTCATGGCGCATGCCGCAGTACTTGCCGATGGCCAGGCCCTTGCAGGCGGCCTGGAGGTCCTTCAGGCATTGCGCCTCGGGCTTGCCCGACTCGAGGCAGCGCGCCGCCCCCTCGTGCGCGGCCGCCATCGCGCGGTGACGCTGGATGTCCTGGCGGATGTGCTCGGCGGGCTTGGCCGAACTCTGGGCCAGAGCGCTCAGGGCCAGGCCCGAACCGACCATGGCGGCCAGCGCCACGGCGCGGGCGACCTGGCGTCGATGAAGAGGGGTCGACAGTGGCATGGGGTTCCTCCATTCAAGGGCGCATCCGGGGGGCAAGTCAGCGCAGGATACGTCAGCGCAGGATACGTCAGCGCAGGGCCCATCAGCGCGGCGCCTGCAGCAGCATCGTGACATCCAGCCTGAGCACCCGCCACACCGGCAGTGCAACCGCCACCCCGGCAAGCATGAACACGCCCGCCACCATGACGGGCTCCTGCGGCGACACCCACAGGCCGGTCAGTGGCAGGCTACGCCCGTCCCAGTCCAGCCAGCCTAGCAGATGCGTGGCCAGGTGCCCGGCTGCCAGACCCGCGAGCACCCCGAGGGCGGCCAGCCAAATCGCCTCCCAGGCCACGAGCGCAGCCACGCGCGCGGGCGGTGCGCCGAGCATGCGCAACATCGCCAGATCGGGCTCGCGCTCGCGCACCGCGTGGGCCAGCGCCACGAAGATCGACAGCGCCGCCATCACGAGCCAGGCGGCGGCGAAGGCGCGCAGCAGGTCCAGCCCCACGCCGAGGTTGCGAAAGAGCCTGGCAGCCTCCAGCGCCGGCACCCCAGCCTGCAGCCCGGCCTGCGCATTCACCCAGCGCGGCAGCGTCACGGCCGCCAGCGGGGTGCGGTAGCGCACCAGCGCCAGCGTGACCTCGCGCTCGGCGGCCAGTGCGGCGCGGTCCTCGGCACTGGCTTCCTCGCCCAGGGTCGTCTTCTCGTGCACGGCCCACACCGATTCGGTGGCAGTGAGCACGAGCCGGTCGAGCACGCAGCCGCACGCGCGCAGCACGCCGATGACGGTGTAGGGTGCCTCGGCGTGCACCTCGCCCGAGGCCCCCAGGCCATGCGAGCCGGCGAAGGTGGCGCCCAGCCGCAGCCCCGTGCCACGCGCGGCCTCGGCGCCCAGCACCGCCTGCATCGGCGAGGCCCACCAGCGGCCCGCGGCGAGCTCCGCGCCGTACCAGTCGGCATATGCCCGCTCGGTGCCGACGATGCGGTGGCCCTGCAGCGAGTCGCCCAGCGACAGCGGCAGGGCCTGGGCCACCAGCGGTTGCTCACGCAATTGCGCCAGGGTGGCCAGCGGGATGTTGCCGGTGGGCACGTCCACATGGAATACGCCCGTGAGGATCAGTTGCAGCGGGCTGCCCTTGGCCCCCACGACGAGGTCGATGCCCGCCACGTCGCGCTGCGCGCGGTGCTCGAGCTGCTCCGAGACGAGGGTGACGAGCACCATCGCCCCCACGCCCAGGGCCACCATCACGAGGTTGAGCGCGGCCACGAGGGGGCGGGCCCACAGGTAGCTCCAGGCCAGGCGGGCGAGGCTCACGCCGGCATCCCCTGCGGCGCAGCCGCCACCGGACGCAACGTCCAGACCCGCGCATCGGGCCAGGCACGCCCCACCCGCGCATCGTGCGTGGCCACCACCAGCGTGGCCCCTTCGGCCGCTGCGACCTCGGCCAGCAGCGCCAGCGCGGCCGCGGCCGCCTCATCGTCGAGGTGTGCGGTGGGCTCGTCGACCAGGATCACGCGCGGCCGGCCCACGAGCGCACGCGCCAGCGCCACGCGCTGGGCCTGGCCCCCGCTGAGCGCGCCGGGCAGTCGGCCCTCCAGGCCCTGCAGGCCCAGCCGCTCGAGCAGCTGCGCGAGGCGGGCGCGATCCGGCATGCGGCCGGCGGCGAGATCGGGCAGGGCCAGGTTGCGCGCCACGCTCAGGCCCTCGCTCAGGTGCAGCCGCTGCGGTAGGAAGCCCAGCGTGCGGGCGCGCCAGGCGTCTCGCGAGCGCGCGCCGAGCCCCGCCAAATCGGTGCCGGCCACCGCCAGCTGCCCCTGCTGCGACGCCAGCAGCCCCGCCAGAAGCGCCAGCAGCGTCGACTTGCCGCTGCCCGAGGGGCCGGCCAGGCGGACGATGGCGCCCTGCGGGGCCTCGAAGTCCGGCCAGGCCCGCGCGGCGCCACCGGCGTACCGATAGGCCAGTCCACGCGCGACGATCATGGCGTGCGTGCCCGCCTCAGAAGGCCTTCAGCCGCGCCGCGAAGGTACGGCGGAACTTCTGGACCTTGGGCCCGACGACGTAGGCGCAGTAGCCCTGGTTCGGGTGCTGGGCGTAGTAGTGCTGGTGATAGTCCTCGGCGCGCCAGTAGTTGTCCAGGCGCTGAAGCTCGGTCACCACGCGCCCGCCATGCGCGGCCTGCGCCTCGTCCCACACGGATTGCGCCACGGCGTGCTGCGCCTCGTCGTGCCAGTAGATGCCCGAGCGGTACTGCGGGCCCACGTCGTTGCCCTGGCGGTTGAGCGTGGTGGGGTCGTGGATGGCAAAGAAGATTTCGAGGATCTCGCGCAATCCGATGCGCGCCTCGTCGAAGCTCACGCGCACCACCTCGACGTGGCCGGTGTGGCCCTCGCACACCTGCTCGTAGCTGGGCTGGCGCACGTGGCCGTTGCAATAGCCCGACTCGACCGCCGTGACGCCCTCGACGAGCTCGTACACCGCCTCGAGGCACCAGAAGCAGCCGCCGCCGAGCGTGATCTGCCAGATCGCCATGGTTGACCTTTCACTGCCGCAGGGCGTCTCGCAAGCAGGCTGCCCCTGAAGAAACCCGAGCCCGGGACCCGGCCGGTACGCCCTTCGTACACTACTCGGGATTATCCGGAGATCCTTTACATGGCTGCCAAGTTCCGCTGGGATGACCCTTTCCTGTTCGACGACCAGCTCACCGAAGACGAGCGCGCCGTGCGCGACGCCGCCCACGCCTACTGCCAGGACAAGCTGCAGACGCGCGTGCTGATGGCCGCGCGCCATGAGAGCTTCGACCGCGAGATCATGAGCGAGATGGGGGCGCTCGGCCTGCTGGGCAGCACCATCGAGGGATACGGCTGCGCCGGGCTGAACTCGGTGTGCTACGGCCTGGTGGCGCGCGAGGTGGAGCGCGTGGATTCGGGCTACCGCAGCGCGATGAGCGTGCAGAGCTCGCTCGTGATGCACCCCATCCACGCCTACGGCAGCGAGGCCCAGCGCCAGAAGTACCTCCCGAAGCTCGCCACGGGCGAGTGGGTGGGCTGCTTTGGCCTGACC
>JBJTVI010000435.1:0-3923 GCA_046081145.1 Rubrivivax sp. | reverse complement strand
ATCTGGTCGTGCACCTTGAAGAAGTTCGCGCCGACGCGGTCCATCTTGTTGACGAACGCGAGCCGCGGCACGCGGTACTTGGTCGCCTGGCGCCACACGGTCTCGGACTGCGGCTGCACGCCGCCGACGGCGCAATACACCATGCACGCGCCGTCGAGCACGCGCATGGAGCGCTCCACCTCGATGGTGAAGTCCAAGTGGCCCGGGGTGTCGATGATGTTGAAGCGGTGCTCGGGGAAGGAGAGGTCCATCCCCTTCCAGAAGCAGGTCGTGGCGGCCGAGGTGATCGTGATGCCGCGCTCCTGCTCCTGCTCCATCCAGTCCATCGTCGCGGCGCCATCGTGCACCTCGCCGATCTTGTGGTTGACACCGGTGTAGTAGAGGATGCGCTCGGTGGTGGTGGTCTTGCCGGCGTCGATGTGCGCGGAAATCCCGATGTTGCGGTAGCGCTCGATGGGTGTCTTGCGGGCCATGGTGGCAGGGCTCCCGATGCAGGAAGCCGCCCGGGGATCGCTGCGATCCCGTGAGGCGGCCGGATGCGGATGAAGGGTGGGCGGGGGTGCGCTCGTGCGGGCGGACGGAGTCCGGGACGCGTGCGGCGCGCTCAGAAGCGGAAGTGCGAGAAGGCCTTGTTGGCCTCGGCCATGCGGTGCACCTCGTCGCGCTTCTTCATGGCGCCACCGCGGCCCTCGCAGGCCTCGAGCAGCTCGTTGGCCAGGCGTGCAGCCATGGACTTCTCGCCGCGCTTGCGGGCGGCCTCCTTGAGCCAGCGCATGGCCAGTGCCTGGCGGCGCACGGGGCGCACTTCCACCGGCACCTGGTAGTTGGCCCCCCCGACGCGGCGGGACTTCACTTCCACCATCGGCTTGACGTTGTTGAGCGCCACCATGAAGACCTCCAGCGGGTCGCGGTTGGCCTTCTTCTCGACCTGGTCGAGGGCGCCGTAGATGATGCGCTCGGCCACGGCCTTCTTGCCGGACTCCATGACGACGTTCATGAACTTGGAAAGATCCACCGAGCCGAACTTCGGGTCGGGCAGGATCTCGCGCTTGGGTACTTCGCGACGACGGGGCATGACGGTTCCTTCTTCGGTTCAGTTGGCGGCCGCCCTCTCGGGCCGGCCACCTCGAAGGCCCATGTGGGCGGGGCGCATGCGCCGCCGGGGGCCTTCACTTACTCGGCGCACCCGGCCGGGGCGCCGCGGGGAGCGGGTCGCGCCTGCCTGAGCAGGCCCGACCCGGATGGGGACAGGCGCAGGCCTGCCTCAGGCCTTCTTGGGGCGCTTGGCGCCGTACTTGGAGCGAGCCTGCTTGCGATCCTTGACGCCCTGGAGGTCGAGCGAGCCGCGCACGATGTGGTAACGCACGCCGGGCAGATCCTTCACGCGGCCGCCACGCACGAGCACCACGCTGTGCTCCTGCAGGTTGTGGCCCTCGCCACCGATGTAGGAGATCACCTCCTGCTGGTTCGTCAGGCGAACCTTGGCCACCTTGCGCAGCGCCGAGTTCGGCTTCTTCGGGGTGGTGGTGTATACGCGCGTGCACACGCCGCGGCGCTGCGGGTTGCCCTGCAGGGCCGGCGACTTGGACTTCACGACCTCGGTGCGGCGGCCCTGGCGGACGAGCTGGTTGATGGTGGGCATGGTGGTTGCGGGTCTTTCGAGGGCGATCGCTGGGGGTTTCGCTGGAGGATCCGACAGGCCCTTGCCGAGCGCCCCTCGCGGGAAGCCGGCCCCTCCGGCGCCGCCCCGCGAATCGGGGCCGGCCGGAAACCTCGGTCACCCCGGCAAAGCCCTTGAAGTGGTCGCGGTGCGCGGCCTCGGGGCTCGTGGGGCAGGGCCGCTCGGCAAAGAGCGCGGCAAAAATCTGCCGAAAAGCCTGTGAGTATATCCCGGCGGGCCGGCGGGCGCAACCGCGGCAGGCCACCGCGCCACGCTGCGCGTGCCGGTGCCCGCGGCGCTGGGCTATATTGGCCCGACCATGGATCTTCGAGTCGCCGGCCGCAAGGCCATCGTGCTGGCTTCCACCAAGGGGCTCCGGCGCGCCTGCGCCACCTCGCTGGCGCGGGAGGGCGTTTACGTGTGGATCAACGGCCGCAGCCAGAGCGTGGAGGCGGCCGCCGCCGAGATCGCCGCGCAGACCGGCGGCACGGTGGCGGGCGTGGCGGCCGACATCACCACCGAGGCCGGGCGCGCCCGCCTAGTGGCCGCCTGCCCCGATGCCGACATCCTCGTGACCAACAACGAAAGCCCCAAGCCCGGCCGTTTCGAGGATTGGGACCATGACGCCTACATCGAGGCCTTCGAGGCCAACATGCTCGCGCCGGTGCTGATGATCCGCGCGCTGCTGCCGGGCATGCGTGCTCGGCGTTTCGGCCGCCCCGACGAGTTCGGCGACCTGTGCGCCTACCTGTGCAGCGACCAGGCCTCCTACGTGTGCGGGCAGAACATCGAGGTCGACGGCGGCTCCTACCGCGGGATCGTGTAGGGCCGTGAGCGCAGCCAGCGGCGCCAGGGTGGTCGTGCTCGACACCCACGTGGTGCTCGACTGGCTGTGGTTCGACGACCCGCGCGTGCAGCCCTTGAGCCACGGTGTGCGCGAGGGTGCGCTGCACTGGCAGGGCACGCTCGCGATGCGCGCGGAGCTCGCCTCGGTGCTCGGGCGCGGGATCCTGCCGGCGCGGCCGCGCTCAGCCAACCAGGTGCTGGCCGACTACGACCGCTGGTGCCATCCGGCGGACGCAGCCCCACCCGTGCCGAAGCGGCTCGGCCCCGCCCACGACACGCCTGGAGGCTTTCAGGCCCTGCAGCCGGCGCCCCGCTGCGCGGATCCGGACGACCAGAAATTCGTCGACCTGGGATGGATCCTGGCCGCTTGGCGCGGCGCGGCTTGGCTCCTCACGCGGGACCGCGCCGTGCTGCGCCTGGCCCGGCCGGCCCGAGCGCAGGGGCTGTGGATCGGCCCGCCGGAGCGCTGGAGCGATCCGGCGGGCTGAGCAGGCCGAGCGCGCTGGGCAGCGGGCGCTAGTCCCGGGAGCCCCCGGCTGCGGCTGCGGCCGTGGCCGCGTCCACGCCGGCGAGCTGCGCGGCGGCCAGTTCCTCGGCCTCCTGCAGCGCAATCGCCCGGCGCTCGGACTCGTCCATCTCTTCCTTGGCCTTGCGCGCACCGTGGTAGGCCATGCCGGTGCCCGCGGGGATCAGGCGGCCGACGATGACGTTCTCCTTCAGGCCGCGCAGCTCGTCGCGCTTGCCCATGATGGCCGCCTCGGTGAGCACGCGGGTGGTCTCCTGGAAGGAGGCCGCGGAGATGAAGGAATCGGTCGACAGGCTCGCCTTCGTGATGCCCAGCAGCACGTCGGCGTGCGAGGCCACGACCTTGCCTTGCGCGCGCAGGGCGTCGTTGGTCTCGAGCAGCTCGCTGCGCTCGACCTGCTCGCCGGCGATGTAGGAGCTCTCGCCCGGGTCGACGATCTGCACGCGGCGCAGCATCTGGCGAACGATCACCTCGATGTGCTTGTCGTTGATCTTCACGCCCTGCAGGCGGTAGACGTCCTGCACCTCGTCGGAGATGTAGCGCGCCAGCTCCTCGATGCCCAGCAGCCGCAGGATGTCCTGCGGGTCGGCCGCGCCGTCGACGATGAGCTCGCCGCGGTTGACCACCTGGCCCTCGTGCACGAGGATGTTCTTCTCCTTGGGCACGAGCTCCTCGTGGACCTTGCCGTCCGGGTCGGTGATCTGCAGCCGCACCTTGCCCTTGGTCTCCTTGCCAAACGAGATGGTGCCGGTGATCTCGGCGAGCATGCCCTTGTCCTTGGGGCTGCGCGCCTCGAAGAGCTCCACCACCCGCGGCAGGCCGCCAGTGATGTCGCGCGTCTTCTGGCCTTCCATGGGGATGCGGGCGAGCACCTCGCCGGGGGCGAGGTCC